>JAIWEZ010000008.1:0-19626 GCA_048631945.1 Gammaproteobacteria bacterium
GCTCCCTTCGGTCTGAGCTACATTCGGCCTGAGCTCATGTCGAAGGCAGGGTCGAAGACAGACCGAATGTAGCTCAGACCGAAGGGGGCCAGAGAGAAGTTTGTCCCATCTAACATGCTGAAAGCACAAAATTTCTCCCTGTGGTCGAAATGACACATTCAATGGATTCGACTTTGTGCCGAGCCCTTACCAAATACCCACTACGAAGGCAAGCATTATGTAGGGCAATTCAATATGAAAGGTGCCGCGATTCGGAGTTTGCGTGCTTTTCGTGCTGTGCGTGCAAGGAATAAGCATCTTTGTTGCAAAAAAGACACAAATTTTACCTGCAGTGTGTATCTTTCTACACACATGCATACGGAGGTCTGTTTGCTCAGTGTTGAACCCTTAAGAAAAGACGGTTTCGTAAAAAGTCTTTTGCGAATAACATTGAGCATATTGAATGCGCCCAAAATGCTCACGGAGTGAGTAAAATTGACTTTTTACGAAACTATCAAGAAAAGCCGAGCTCACAATCCTGCTTGACTATTTGCATTCAACAAGCTATATGGTGCCCAAAAGTTTTCCGGTGATTTCTTCGCATCTGGCATGTTTATTGCTGAATCTAACGGTGGTCGAACAATCCATTTTATGGTATAGGAATTTATTTCTAAAGTGGCGTAGCCGCGCCATATGAAATCGCGTAACGATTTTTGAGGATATTTGATATGCATGCTTATCAGCAGACCCTGGCTCGGCCCGTTCAATGTGTCGGCATCGGGCTTCACTCAGGCAAAAGTGTTAATTTGACTATTAAACCCGCGCCGGTCAACCATGGTATCAAATTCGTTCGAATCGATCTGCCCCACAGACCTTTGATCAGCGCCCATTTCCGAAACGTTATTGACACCAGCCTCGCAACCACGCTTGGGACCGATGGCGTGATTGTTTCAACCGTGGAACACTTGATGGCCGCTTTTGCCGGGCTCTTGATCGATAATGCCTTGGTGGAGATGGATGCATATGAAGCCCCTATCATGGACGGCAGCGCCGGGCCGTTTACCTCCATGCTAAAAGAGGCCGGAATCAGGACCCAGTCGGGGAAGCGTTATACATTTGTGGTAAAGAAACCGATTGAGATGGCAGATGAAGACAAGAAGGTCGGGCTTTACCCCTCAGATACGCTTAAGATCACTTGCACCATAGAGTTCGACCATCCACTTGTAAATCGTCAGTCATATACCCTTTCTCTGGTCGATGGCCTTTTTGAAAAGGAGATCAGCCGGGCCAGAACCTTTGGGTTCTTGCATGAGGTCAACTATCTGAAGCAGAACGGATTTGCCAGGGGGGGCTCCCTGGAGAACGCTGTGGTGATCGACAGGGACAAGATATTGAACCAGGAAGGGCTTCGCTATGAAGACGAATTTGTCCGTCACAAGGTACTCGACTGTATTGGCGACCTTTCGTTGCTTGGGATGCCTTTTATCGGTCACATCGTGGCTTACAAATCCGGGCACGCCCTCAATCATGCCCTACTGAAAAGATTCATAGAGCAGAAGTCGTGCTGGGAAACCATACAGGCATCTGTTGTCTCACCTTAGTACCTTTCTTTTTGTTCCCTTGTAAGAGTGTAGCTTTTTCATACACGTAAAGTGTTACGTTTCCTTTAAATCCCTTGCAATTTAAGACCCAGTTGGTTATTGTAAAGGTCTATGCAGAAAAGGGTTTCGATATTCGCATTCTGCCTGTTATTGCTGGTTTCGGGCATGGCCTGGGGTAAAGATGCCAGGGTAACCGACGTCATTGTTACCAATACCAGGGATGATCTCATATTGTATTTTAGGGTACAAGGCTGTTTCACCGAGGGCTTACAGCAGGCCATCTTAAGCGGTGTTCCCACTACCTTTACTTTCCTGGCCTCGCTTGACCAGGTTCGAAGTTTTTGGAAGGACAAGAATCTTGCCAGCTTGGAGATCCGCCACACCGTCAAGTATAATAACCTCAAAAATGAGTTTGTGATTACACGTAGCGAACACAGTGACAAACCGGTTATTGTCAATACTCTGTCTGAGGCCAAGACAATCATGGCGGAAGTTGAGAATCTCAGAATTGCTAAGCTTGAATCCCTTGAAAAGAACCACCGCTACCAGGTCAGCGTAAAGGCTGAACTCAGCAAGATCACCCTCCCATTCTATCTGCATTACGTATTTCGATTCTTCCTGTTTCTGTGGGATTTTGAAACTGATTGGTACACAACCGATTTTATATATTAATGGGCTTATGCCCAAATCCCTTTTAGTTTGGAATAAAGCGTTTATTGATGAATCGTAAGAGGTTAGCCTTTTGAAAAAGGCCGGATTTTGCTCAATGTCGTTCGCAAAACGGGCCTTTTTTAGAAAGGAATAATTGTTTGGACAACAGCCAAACCTAACCTATTCTATTTTTTACAAATTAGTTGTAGAAATTACAAGGCATTATAGATGGCAAAAATATCAGAAGAAGAAGCCAATCGCCGCAAACGTGAATGGATAATTATGCTGGTTCTTCTTGTGGTGGTAGGCATCCTCACATATGTGGAAACCAGGGTCGTCCGCTTTGGGGCGGGTCTGCCCATTTCCAATACTGTCATCATGTTCATCCTCATCAACTTCAACATGCTTGTGTTGCTGTTGTTGATCTTCTTGGTTTTCAGAAATGTTGTTAAGCTTCTCTATGACCGAAGAAGAAAGGTCATGGGGGCCAAACTGCGGACCAAGCTTGTGGTGGCCTTTGCCGGCCTTTCCCTGATTCCGACCATCCTTCTGTTTTTCTTTTCGATCCAGTTCATAACCTCCAGCGTGGCATTCTGGTTCAACGTGCCCGTGGAACACTCTCTGGAAAAATCCTTAGATGTTGGCAGGTATGTGTATAAGCATTGCATAGAAAACAACCGTTTCTATCTGGAACGGATTGCTTATCAAGTGGTGCGCAGGAATTTGCTGAAAAAAGAAAATAGAAAAGCTATGGCCCATTATATTCGGGTTGCCCAGAGGGCCTTTAACATCCACGTGATCGAGGTCTATTCCACCCACTCAGAGCGGTTGGCAGTAGCTATTGATGCAGAACTAGAAGGAACTCCATTTAGTGTGGTGTCGGCAGATGCGATACAAAAGGAGCTTCACGAGGTCAACTTTACTACACTGACAGGCCGCTTCCCTTCAGGTGAGATAATAAGAACCCTTGGGTGCATTCCATATAATGCGGGTCCGGATGAAGCCATTGGTGTGGTAGCTGTCACCACTGTTATTCCGACCAGCCTTTCAGAAAATATGGCCGCTATTTCCCGTGGGTTTGATCAATACCAACAAATGAAGATGATGAAATGGCCTATCCAGGTCAGCCACCTGATAACACTTTCCATTGTGGCCTTGCTGATCATATTCTGCGCCACCTGGTTCGGATTCTACTTGGCAAAGACACTGACAATTCCTATACAGGAACTCGCTGAGGGAACACGGCGCGTGGCAGAAGGAGACATGAACTTTACTATAGACGGGGTCACCGATGATGAAATGGGCACTTTGGTCAATGCCTTCAACAGGATGACTCGTGACTTGAGAGCAGGCAAGCAACAACTTGAGTTATCGGCCAGGGAACTCAGGGAACGAAACCTTGAGATTGAACAAAGGCGACTTTACATGGCGACAGTATTAAGGAATGTCTCTACTGGTGTTGTTTCAATCAATGGCGCAGGGTTTATTTCTACCATCAACAAGTCGGCAGAAAAGATGCTTGGGTGCAAGTCGGAAAACGTGTTGAATCGAAGCTACAAAAAAATTCTAAGCCCAGAACACCTGGGGTTAGCAAAAGACCTCCTCGAAAAACTGGAAAATAGCCCTGGGAACTCTGTGGAAAGGCCTGTTAGGATAACCATCGATAGGGCCGTCCGCACTTTCATGGCTCATGTCACGGCCCTCAAAGACGACAAAGATCGTTACATGGGGATGGTCGTTGTCTTTGATGACCTTACGGAGATCGAGAAGGCCCAGAGGATGGCGGCTTGGCGTGAGGTAGCGCGTAGGATAGCCCATGAGGTTAAAAACCCCCTTACTCCTATTAAGCTTTCTGCGCAAAGACTAATGCGGAAGTATGGTGATCAAATTGTCAGGGATAATTCTGTTTTCAAAGAGTGTACCCAGACCATAATCGATCAAGTAGATCAGATACGAAACCTTGTGAACGAATTTTCCACTTTTGCCAGGCTCCCAGCATCAATCCCTGAGCCGTCTCGGTTGCCCGAGATTGTGGAAGATGCAGTGGCCCTTTACCGGGAGGGACGTCCAGGCATCTTGTTTGAAATCCATTCAGAGACGGACATTCCACAGCTCAATCTTGACCGACAGCAGATCAAGCGTGTTATGATAAACTTGATTGACAATGCCATTGGAGCTATGGACGGAAAGGGGGCCATTGGCGTGGCAATGAGTTTTGATCCGATTCTTAAAATTGTGCGACTGGAGGTTAGTGACACGGGAGCGGGGATATCACCTGAAGATAAGATTCGGCTCTTTGAACCCTATTTTTCCACCAAGAAAATGGGCATGGGACTTGGACTTTCTATTGTCAGCACTATCGTTGAAGACCACAATGGATACATCCGGGTCCAGGACAATCAACCTACGGGGACAAAATTTATTATAGAATTTCCGGCGTAACCGATTGACGGTGGAGAAGTGAGCTAAAGTGCCTTAAGTGAGCTAAAGTTGAGGCCCGCCCTGGCGCTACGTGCTTAGATTAATCTGCTGAGCCTATAGTGCCGGTCTGTCTTCGACCCTGAGCTCAGACCGAAGGGGGCCAGGGACTTGAAGAAACTTTTTTTAAGATTGGTTTTATTCCTTTAACTTTAGGCACTTTAGTTCACTTTAGCTCACTTAAGGCACTCCGTTACTGGCTAACGACCAATGACTATTGGCTGAAAGACCCAATATTCAATCGTCAATAGACAATCGAGGGAGTAGAACTGTGTTTCCAACCATATTAGCTGTTGATGATGAAGTCACCATACTGCAGTCACTAAGCGGCATCCTTTCTGATGAAGGGTTTGAGGTCCTGACTGCTTCCAATGGTTATGAAGCCTTGAAGATTATAGAGGAGGAATCCCCAGACCTGGTCCTTCTGGATATCTGGATGCCGGGCATTGACGGCATAGAAACACTCCAGGAAATCAAGAGGACCCATCCGTTTCTTCAGGTGGTCATTATTTCGGGTCACGGAACAATTGAAACAGCTGTTAAGGCCACGAAACTGGGGGCTTACGATTTTATCGAAAAGCCGCTTTCCATTGAAAAGATTGTGGTAACGATTAATAACGCCCTCAACTTTCGCCGACTGGAAGAGGAAAACCGCTTCCTTCGCAAGAAGACCCTTGAAAGACATTCCATTACAGGAAACAGTCCCCCGGTTCAGGCCTTGAAGAAGCAAATTGCCGTTGCCGCGCCTACCAATGCATGGGTCTTGATCACGGGCGAGAATGGAACCGGAAAAGAACTCGTAGCCCGTACCATTCACCAAATGAGCCGTCGTGCAGACCAGCCCTTGATCGATGTGAACTGCGCTGCCATACCGGATGAGTTGATCGAAAGCGAGCTTTTTGGCCATGAGAAGGGGGCCTTCACCGGAGCCTCTACCAGAAAGCGAGGCAAATTCGAGGTTGCCAGCGGCGGCACGATATTTTTGGATGAGATTGGAGACATGAGTCTCAAGACTCAAGCCAAGATCCTTCGAATCTTGCAGGAGCAAAAATTTGAACGGGTCGGCGGTAGTCGCACACTTACTGTGGATGTGAGGGTAGTAGCGGCAAGTAACAAGGACCTGGAAAGAGAAATCGAGAAAGGAACGTTTCGAGAAGACCTGTACTACCGGTTAAACGTTATTCCCATAGAGGTGCCCCCATTGCGCAACCGCACGGAAGACATTCCGTTGCTGGTGGAAACCTTCCTGAAAGAATTTTCACAAGAGGGACACTGCAGTTTGAAGACCGTGACGCCTCGGGTAGTTGAGCACCTCAAGGTCTATCGCTGGCCGGGTAATGTTCGGGAACTCAAGAACTTGGTGGAGAGACTGGCCATCATGACTGAATCGGAAGTGATTGACGAAGGAGATATTCCTTCCTCCTATAAACATAATGACAAGATGACTACCGAGGTGGGGATCTTTGATGTAGATATGTTGAAAGAAGCCAAGAAACAATTCGAAAAGATGTATATCTTGCGGAAGCTTTCTGAAAATGAAAGCAACATTTCTCAAACCGCAGACTCAATTGGCATTGAGAGGAGCCACCTCCACAAGAAAATCAAGTCCTTCGGCCTTAAGTGAGAGCTTTGGGAAACTCCTTTGACTTTTTCAAAGGTCTCGAGTAACCAGCAACGAACATCGGAGAATACGTGAGGGTTATAGGCGGTGCCCTGAGGGGGAAAAGGCTTTGCCCAATACGGGGCTCGGCGATTCGACCTAGCACAGACTACCTGCGGGAGTCAATTTTTAACATCCTTGCAGGCGAAGCGGAAGATGCGGCTGTACTCGATCTGTTTGCCGGCACTGGAAGTCTTGGTTTAGAGGCGCTGAGCCGGGGAGCCGCAACAGCCGTGTTTGTCGACAAAGCCGCTCAGGCCATAAAAGCGCTCACTCGAAATATTTGTGCCTGCTGCCTGGAAAAAAGAAGCATCATATTAAAACGGGATGTTCTTCGGGGGTTGAATTTTTTGAAGTCAATCGACCATGCTTTTGGGTTGGTGTTTATCGATCCCCCTTATGACAGGGGTTTTGTGGAGCCAACTATGCAACTATTGGGACGTGCCGGGTTGACATCAGATGGGGCTACAATCGTAATAGAGCATAGCAGGCGCGAGGTACTACCAGAGAAAGTGGCAAGTTTTATCCTTACTGACCAGAGGCATTACGGGAAAACTCTTGTTTCTTTTTATATGCCCGTGTTATAAAAATTGGTAACCGTTCACGGGTTCAGAGGTTCAGGGTTCACCGAAAATCTGAACGGTGATTCGTGGGATCTGAAAGGTAACCCTGAACGGTGAACACTGAACCTGTGAGCGCCTACTAAAAGATAGAACCGCGGAGCGATTTTATAGAGATATGGGAAGGATAGCAGTATATCCCGGATCCTTTGATCCGGTTACGAATGGACATTGCGATGTTGTCCGGCGTGGGCTTAGACTTTTCGATAAGGTCGTAGTTGCCATAGCCAGAAATGGGACCAAAACACCACTTTTTACCATTGAGGAACGCCTGGAGATGCTCCAGGAAACCTTTAAGGAGATGCCGGGTGTTCTGGTGGATAGCTTTGACGGGCTTTTGGTCGATTATGTTGTCAGGCGTCAGGCAGATGCCATTTTGCGGGGCCTTAGAGCGGTATCTGACTTTGAATATGAATTTCAGATGGCCCTGATGAATCGGAAGCTTAATAAGAATGTTCAAACGGTTTTTCTTATGACAGGGTTGCGGTGGATTTATATCAGTTCCTCGATCATTAAGGAAGCCGCTCAGTTCGGAGGAGACACCCGTGGCATGGTTCCTGACATTGTTTGCAAAAAGCTAAAGCAAAAGTTTGGGACTTCTCAAGAGTGATGGTTTCGCAAAAAGTCAATTTTTACTCACTCCGTGACCATTTTAGGCGTATTTAAGATGTCTTTCGCAAAAGACTTTTTGCAATTTTATCAAGACTGATACATGAGAAAAGTTAGAGGCCTTGTAGTACTGGAGTGATGGGAAAACCATATGTAGAGGAGCTCCAGGGTTTCACGTATTTTCCAACACTTCAATGCTCCAGTACTCAATGAACGGTTGCGATGGACTTGTGGAGGCTCCAAATATTCTGCCGAGTGGTTGAGTTGAGAAGCTTTTCCAGGGCGGCTAAGGCGGTCTACCTTTCTCAACCAACGGTAAGCAGCCATATAAAAGACCTGGAAAACCACTTTGATTGTAAACTAGTCGATCGCCTGGGAAGGGAAGTCATTCCCACCAAGACTGGCAGCCTTCTTTACGGTTATGCGACAAAAATTATTGCCCTGAAGCAAGAAGCTGAAAATGCCTTGGCCGAGTTTCAGGGCAAAATCAAAGGACGTCTGACCATTGGAGGAAGCACAATACCGGCCGGTTATATCCTGCCTCCATTGCTGGGAAGATTCAAGGAAGACTATCCCGAAGTCGTGGTGACCCTTGTACAAGGCGATACGGAAAAAATCATCGGTGATACGCTTGAAGGGAATGTGGAGCTTGGAATTGTGGGTGCCAAAGCCCGAGAAGCTCAACTTGTTCAGAAGAAGATCATAGATGATCAGATGTTTCTTACAGTGCCACGGAGTCATAAATGGGCAACCAAACCCAATGTTGCAATGAATGAACTTATCAGGGAGCCATTCATAATGCGTGAGATGGGCTCCGGCACTCGGAAGTCGATTGAGCAGGTGTTGTACAAATCAGGCTACTCACTTGGTGCCCTGAATATTGTGGCCGAGATGGGAAGTACTGAAGCTGTTCGTCAGGGGATCAAAGCAGGTATGGGCATCTCCATCATGTCTGAATGTGCTGTGGCTGAAGAGTTGACCATCGGAAGCCTTAAGAAAGTGAAGATTAAGGACCTAACCTTTAAGAGGGCCTTTTATCTGACGTTTCACAGACACCGGACCCAGTCCCCTTTGTGCGGAACTTTCATCAAGTTTTTGAATCGTCAAACCGACGCAAAAAAAACATACGCCAAATCAAAAATCGTGCATCGATGACCGTTTCCTGATTTGGGTTTACCGTTGCTTGGTGATCTTACATCCAGCATCTGGTATTACGGACATAGCTTATGGGAATATCACTTTCTCCTAATGCCCTGGTCGTTCTTGAAAGGCGTTATTTAAAGAAGGATCGAAAGCGAAGACTTACAGAGACGCCCCAGGACCTGTTCAAGAGGGTGGCCCGAAGTATTGCCGCAGCCGACGACAGATTTGATTCCAATGCAGACATTCAGAAGACCGCAAAGGAGTTTTACAGTTTGATGGCAGAGCTGGTTTTTATGCCCAACTCTCCAACTCTGATGAATGCCGGGCGTCAGCTGGGGCAACTGGCAGCCTGTTTTGTGCTGCCGATTGAGGACTCCATCGACAGCATCTTTGAGACACTCAGACATACAGCAATGATCCACAAGAGCGGTGGGGGAACCGGCTTCTCCTTCTCTCGCATACGTCCCGAAAATGACACTGTGCTCTCCACACGCGGGATTTCGAGCGGTCCTATTTCTTTCATGGCGGTGTTTGATGTTGCCACCGAAACCGTAAAGCAAGGAGGTACCAGGCGGGGAGCCAACATGGGGATCCTACGGGTGGATCACCCGGATATCGAGGCCTTCATTTGCAGCAAGATCAACCTACATAGACTAAACAACTTCAATATCTCAGTTGCTCTCACCTCCTCGTTTATGGACGCCCTGTCAGCTGACAAAGACTACGACCTGATCAACCCTAGAAACCATAAAGTCTTCAGGCGGGCTTCTGCAAAAGCCATCTTTGACAAGATTGTTCGGGCGGCCTGGCAAAGCGGAGAACCAGGGATCATTTTCCTTGACCACATCAACCGAGCCAATCCTGTCCCTCAACTGGGTGAAATCGAGGCTACTAATCCCTGTGGTGAACAACCATTGCTTCCGTATGAATCGTGTAATCTTGGCTCGATCAATCTGTCTAAGATGGTAAGTGATGGCAAATTGGACAGGACCAAACTCAGACACACCATTCAAAGCGCAGTTCACTTCCTTGATAATGTGATAGAGATAAATAAATACCCCCTGCGCCGGATCGAAGCTGTCAGCAAAGAGACGCGAAAAATCGGTCTGGGAGTCATGGGGTTTGCTGATATGCTCATTGAGCTGGGCATAGCGTACAATTCGAAAAAAGCAGTAAGGCAGGCCGAACAGGTCATGAGCTTTATCTTGCGCGAGGCAAGGAAGGCTTCAAGCGAACTGGCCAGGAAGAGAGGAAACTTTCCTGCTTATGAGGGGAGCATATTCGACGACTCCAAGACGCCGTATATACGAAACGCAACCGTAACCACTGTCGCACCCACAGGCACAATCAGCATCATCGCCGGATGTTCCAGTGGCGTAGAGCCCATCTTTGCAGTGGCTTATGAGCGCAGGGTTCTTGATGGGGATACCCTGTTTGAGATGCATCCACTATTTGAGAAAGTGGCAAGGCAAAATGGTTTTTACAGCAATGAACTGTCCGAGCAGATCGCTGAGACCGGTTCGATTCAGCATATCAAAGAAATTCCGGACAAGATAAAACGCCTTTTTGTTACCGCCCATGATATTGCACCCGAGTGGCACATTCGAATCCAGGCGGCTTTTCAAAAATATACAGACAATGCTGTATCCAAGACAGTCAATTTTCCCCAAGATGCCACCCCTGAAGATATAGAGAAGGTGTACAAGCTCGCCTACGAGACCGGATGCAAGGGTGTAACGATTTATCGCTACGGAAGCCGTGATCGCCAGGTGCTCAATATAGGCAGGGAGCAAGCCCAGAAGGCCACGGAAACCGAAGCGAAGCTTGGCCAGCCAGGGATTGTGCCGCGGGTACGTCCTGTTCGGACCAGGGGTTTCACAGAACGAATCAATACCGGTTGCGGCAAACTGTACGTAACGATTAACGAAGACGAGCAGGGTGTCTGTGAAGTCTTTGCCCAAATGGGAAAGACAGGAGGATGTGCCTCTTCCCAGATTGAAGCGGCAGGAAGACTTATATCCCTGGCCCTGCGTAGCGGCGTCAAGGTGGAGGCTATCCTCAAGCAAATCAGTGGCATTCGATGCCCAACGCCCATCTGGCAAAACGGGAAAATGGTTCTCTCCTGCCCGGATGGTATTTCTCAGGTAATAAAGCATTACACCCAGATCAGCACCACAGACATGCCTGCCATGATGGGAGCCTGCCCTGACTGCGGCGGTGCGCTGGAGCACGAGGGCGGGTGTCTGGTTTGTCGTTCCTGCGGGTTCTCCAGATGCAGCTAAAAGATTATTATCTTACCTGAGCTCCTGAACTTCAATGTCCTTTTTTATACTGGCATTATAAGCTTCAACTTCTTTCTCAAATGCCGTTCTTCTATTTTCGTAATCTTCAGTCCGCGAGTTAAAATCTTTGACCCTTTTAAGAAGTTTATTGTACTCAGCTCTCTTCAGCCGCTTCGTCGCTATTTTATCTAGTTCCTCTCTTTCCTTCTTAAGGTCTTGGTATTCTGCTTCCATCTTTTCTCCGGTCTGTCTCAGTTTCTCCCCAAGGGCCTTTTCCTGGGCTTTTTTTTCTTGCAAGGCCTTTTTAGCGCTATCTGTTTCCTGCCCTTTTCCTTCTGCCTCCTCTGGTTTCGATTGAACGACAGGTTCTTCGTATTCAACTTCCTTTGGCCACTGTTCTACAGGGACATTGGTGAGATCATCTGTATAGTGGACATCGCCTTTTTCATCGACGTACCTGAAGACCCCAGCTGACGCCAGCGCATACATCCCCGTCAACATGAGCACAATAATCCATTGCCCGAGCCTCATGGTCATCCCTCCTTATATAAAATCGCGGAGCGATTTTATGAGATGAAAAACTTGATCACCACAAACCTTAAAATTGATAATATCACAAAAGCTATAGCAAGTGAATCGAAATACCTGTCAATAGCTGCCGTCATCTACCACGAGAATTTCACTTCGATAGACTTGCTTGGCCAAGTAGTCTGTTACTGGATAAAGGGAATCAGCGATCCATGCCTGTTCATTATAGGCAGGACTAATGACCGATAGATATCTGTCTTAATCGTTGCCATAGGGCACCCCTCTCTCATTTCTGTTTTTCAGCCAAAAAGTTCAGAGAAAAGACCATCAGAAAACCAATAACAGCCAAGCAAAGAGCTATCATTAATTCGGTATCCCACTGAGACGGTAAAATATTGGCCTGGGCCGTAGCAATTACATTTCCATGGGTGTCCCTCATGCTCTGCAAGGTCTTTTTCCAGGGCCAAACCTTTCTCAGTGAACCGAACATTAGACCGGTTAATAGGCCTATGGTAATATCGTGGTATCTATTGAAAATCCAATTGAGTAGACGAACGAATGTGACCAATCCCACGCCTGCTCCGGTGGCCACAAGCAGAAGACTGAAAATATCTCTATTGTTCACCGCTTCCAAGACATAATGATATTTCCCTAAGAGGACGAGGATAAAGGCCCCGGATATTCCAGGGAGGATCATGGCACATATGGCAATGGCCCCGCTCATAAACAAAAACCATGCCGTATCCGGCGTCTTTGCCGGGACCATCCCGACCAGAAGATAGGTACACAAAGCCCCCAATCCTATCCAGGCAAAGATGGATGGGGCCCATTTATTAAGATGCTTGCTTACGGTAAACAGGGAGGCAACGATCAGGCCAAAGAAAAAAGACCAAATGAGTACGGGCTGGTTTTGAAGAAGCCAGGCCAAAATCCCGGCAAGCGTAAAGATGGCTATGAGTATTCCAAGCCCGATTGCCATAAGAAATTGCCAGGACACATGATCCAGGGCATTCTTTACTTTTAAGGAGAATAGGAGTCTCAAAAAGATCAGATCAAACGATTTGATGGACTTGATCAGTTCCTGGTAGATTCCGAGAATGAATGCCATGGTGCCGCCTGACACACCAGGGACCACATCAGAAGCACCCATGCAAAATCCTTTCACGGTCAATCCGAGATAAGCGATGAAGGGGCGATCAGAATGGATCGGACTATTCATCATAACTCCAACTCCTCGCCGTGAGGATCACACCGCAGAAAATGACCACAAGGCGTACCTGCGATTTTCTTGGCAGGACAACAGAAAGGGTAATCAAAAGGACATCAGGTGGAATGGTCTATTCTTCCTTCCAGCCGTGTTCCCCGATGAGCTTTACGAACCGGCAGCCCCCCAAGTCGTTCGTGTGGACACCATCTTCGTCTCTGCGGATCTTGAGGAGCGTTTGGGAGAACCTGTCACCCACAGGGATGACCGTGCGGCCACCTATTATTAGCTGCTGCACAAGTTTTTCTTGGACCTCAGGTGCACCGGCTGTAACGATGATCGCATCAAAGGGGCTCTCGTCAGGCCAGCCCAGGGTACCATCGGAACACTTGGCGATAACGTTGTGGTAACCGAGTTTATCAAGTAGCATGCGAGCCCTGATAAATAGCTCCCGCACCCGTTCAATCGTATAGACCCGAAAGGCCAGCTCAGCCAGTATGGCAGTCTGGTAACCTGAGCCGGTTCCGATCTCTAGGACGCGATCATCCTTGGTTAATTCAAGGGCTTGAGTCATCTCTGCTACAATATACGGCTGCGATATAGTCTGGCCTTCACCAATGGGGAGGGGAAAATCTCCATAGGCCTGGTCCTGCAAGGCTTCACCTACAAAAAGATGGCGTGGGACTTTACGCATAGCCTCAAGAACTCTATAGTCATGGATACCCCGACCCTCGATCTGTGTACTCACCATCTTTTCCCGCTGGCGCTTAAATTTCACTACAAGACCTCATATAACAGAAGATGATGCAAGATACGGGGCGGACAGCAAAAGATTCTGAATGGCTGCAGAATCTGCGGGTTCATCCCAGGTGGGGCCCATGTGGCCATTTCAAAGATCCTCTCCGGAACTTCCTTGGGGGCATGATCTGGTTTGAACTTGCGAATACTTTTACGGCCCATGATTGCTTCGTAAAGATCCATAGGTCTCTCCATTCTGAAACGTGACAATTTTGTATCAGAATAGGCACTTGGAGTCAAGGAGAAGGGCGTTTGCGGTTTACGTGAGGCAACTCTTATGATATCCATAATACGCCTTATAACCGACAACAAATCACCAATGACGGAGGATGACATGTCATTTAAAGACAATCTAAAAAAAAAGATGTTGATAGACAGAATTTCAAAGACCGTGTCGCCGTCCATCGGATCGCCTGGAAGCCCTCGTAAGGTGGATAAAGAAACCATGCGGAGGCTTCTTTTATTGAGTCCTTTTGTCCTGGAAAAACGAAGAGACCTTGAGATCTATTTTCGACAACTTGAGCCTGACATAGGGGAGATACTTGTGCTGGATAACGAACTCCCCCTTTACCACAAAACTACCCTTGATGATGTGACATTGCGCAAAAGTCCCGAATTGAAAGAAATGATAAGCATTCGAAACATTATCAAAATATTAAACGACTCGGACATTCTAATGTGCAAAGGTCGAGATGCTCTCCGCTACGTGCACGACCGCGCTTTGGATCTGCTTGACCTTCGCTTTGATGAAAGTGACATAGAAGAAATGGGCAATGATGGGATTGATGCACTTACCAGAGGAGATTCCGAGGCAGTCATGGAAACCCTGGATCTCTTTGTCGAGCTTCTGGGTTACGAATCAGTGCCGGCGGCTGTGCTGGTGAATGACTATGTTATGTTCGGTTCTCACCATGAGGCAGAAGGCGGAAGGGAAATCTTTGGCCCCATCGTTATGTACAACGATAGAATGAACATCCTTAGATTAATCAAAAGAACAGTGCCTGTGAACGATCCTGTTGAACAGGTGGTAATCTCCGAAGTTGCCATAGGTGAAATAGAACCGGACGCAGAAGGGTACTGGGTCTTTCAGTTTTTGAAAGAAGCTGTCTTAAAGAAGGAAAGGCCTGTTCTTCACTAGCAGCGCGTTGAGGCGTAGCGGATGTTATGGCCACGAGATCGGGCTCTGTAGTGAGTAATTCAATACTGTTGAGGAAGTCATAGAAGCTATTTCAAAGCTCTTTGTCGACTCAACTTTGAAGATTTTTCCAACAATGTTTTAGCAAAGCAAAGCTTCAAAAAGTTATAATTGTCAAGATTTACAATGTTAGCTAAGCGAGCTTAGAACTTTTCAAAAATGGCTATACAGACCAAGGAACAGGGTTTTGAAACAGCTTATAGGTAATACCCGCTTGAGGTCAACGCCCAAGCGTCTTTGTCCTTGACATTTAGCGCGTTATGCTGATAAAGATGCATAAAGGTGAGGACTTTTTACCAAGAAAGGAGAGGACAAATGGCAAAGAAGATTTTGGTCGCTGTCGATGAATCGAAAAATTCCATGAAAGCGGTTAACTATGTTGCACAAGGTATGGAGAAGACCGGCTCAGTTACGCTATTTAGCGTATTGCCGGACGTTACGGCAGCCTGTGGACTGGACAGCCCCACCCTTACGCCTCTATTTAAACAGAGCAGAAAAACATTTTGCGCCATAGAGGACACAAAGAAAGATAGCGTGAAGGTATTCATGGAGAAGGCCAAGCGGGCCTTGGTCAAAGGCGGTTTCCCTCCGAAGAACATAGCCGTCAAGATTCGCAAAAAGAAAGTAGGTATTTCCAGAGACATTTTGAAAGAGGCTGAGCAGGGGAAGTACACTACCCTTGTTATAGGAAGAAGGGGTCTTTCAGGGATCAAGCGGTTTTTGCTCGGCAGTATTTCCAATAAAATTGTTCAACTTGCGAAAAGAGTCTCTGTCGTTGTCGTGGACTGACCAAGAACCACCTTTCAATCTAAACTTGAACAGCCTGCTTCCCGCCCATAAAGCACTCTAGAGTGAAGCAGTGCCCCCGCCTTGTTTGCCCTGCGGGGAGGAGCGGTCGTATTGGGGTCTGCCCCATTGACGCCTTTCAATGTTTGTCCTCGGATTACAAGGAAGTCCTCGTACCAAAGGAAACACCAGCATTCTCCTTTCCAATTTTCTCTCTGAGGCCGCAAGGCTTGGTGCCCGTACAAAGTATATGGACGTGGCCCGAAAGAATATCTCCCCTTGTCAGGAATGTGGCACCTGCGAAAAAGAGGGTTTTTGTTCCATTGATGACTACATGCAGCAGATTTACTCTTTGCTTCGCCAGGCAGACATCATTGTTATGGCAACCCCAATATTTTTTTATGGCTTCACCGCTCAGATGAAAACCCTCATAGATCGTTCTCAAGCCCTGTGGGCAAGGAGATATGTGCTCAAGCTTGTCGATCCGGGCCAAAAGTGGAGGCGCGGTTTTTTATTGTCCTTGGGGGCCACGAAGGGAAAAAACCTTTTTGATGGCGTTAGTCTTACGGCCAAGTACTTCTTCGATGCGGTTGGGGCGAGTTTCGATGGCAGCCTTACTTATAGACAGATCGAAAAAGCAGGAGAAATAAAAAAGCACCCCACAGCCCTGACAGATGCTAAGGAAAAGGCCAGGAACCTCGTAACCCCCCTTCTAAACAGAAAAAAGATCCTCTTCGTTTGCACAGAAAACGCTTGCCGCAGCCAGATGGCCAGTGCCTTTGCACAGTACCACGCCGGGGACGAGATAGAAGTCGAAAGCGCAGGAAGTGCGCCTGCCCAACAAATCAATCCACTCATGGATGAGGTCATGAGCGAAAAGGGTATAGACATGGCCTTTCGCAAACCAAAGTCGATTCAGGAAGCCGCCCAAGTAGTAAAACCAGATTTGATAATATCCATGGGCTGTGAAGAAGCGTGCCCCCATTTCCCTGGAGCGCGCAATCAAGAGTGGTCAGTGCCTGACCCTGCCGGTAAGCCAATTGAATTTATGCGTAAGGTAAGAGATGATGTAGAAAAAAGGGTTAGAAGACTTATAGAGAAACAGGACGTATAAGAATGCCTGCAATGCAATAGGTAAGCTATCCATTTGGGTGTAGAGATGAAACAGATCGAAAAAATCACTCTTCTTTATGAAATCAGCAAAGCCCTTAATGTAACCCTGGAACTCAAAAAATCTCTCTATAAGGTTTTGGAAATTCTTTCCAATTCAATGGATATGGTTCGGGGGACCATTTCGATTCTTAATCCCCTGCGCGACGAGATTAGCATCCAGGTAGCCCACGGCTTGTCCAGGGCTGCGATGGAAAGAGGAAAATACAGGTTGGGAGAGGGCGTTACAGGTCGTGTCATCCAAACCGGCAAGGCCTTCGCGGTAGCAAAGATCAGTGAAGAGCCCCTGTTTCTAAACCGTACTGCAACAAGAAAGGCGGTTCAGGACCAGGAACTTTCCTTCATCTGTGCCCCTGTCAAGAAGGGCAACCAGGTTATTGGGGCCTTGAGCGTTGATCGGCCCTTTGACGAATCTTTCTCGTTGAAAGATGGGAAAAGGCTTCTTTCCATCATTGCCACAATGATTGCTCGGCATGTCACTAATCTGGAGACCATCCAATTAGAAAGAGAACAGTTAAGACAAGAAAACCGGCGACTTCAACAAGAGCTTGCCAGCAAGTTTCACATTACCAATATCATCGGAAACAGCAATAAGATGCGGGAGGTCTTTCAAATGATCTCCCAGGTATCAAAGAGTAATGCCACGGTGTTGATCAGAGGAGAGAGCGGTACAGGAAAGGAATTGGCCGCCAACGCCATCCACTACAACAGTCTGAGATCCAGGAATCCCTTTGTGAAGGTAAACTGTGCAGCCTTGCCCTCCAACCTTATTGAAAGCGAGCTGTTCGGGCATGAAAAAGGGGCCTTTACCGGGGCGATTCGGCAAAAACGGGGAAAATTCGAACTGGCCAACAAGGGAACCGTCTTTTTGGATGAAATCGGCTCCATGGGCTTGGAGGTTCAGGCGAAACTCCTGCGTGTCCTTCAGGAAAAGGAGTTCGAACGTGTGGGCGGATACGAGACCATAAAGGCAGATGTCCGCATTATAGCAGCCACCAACAAGAACCTGGAAAAGGCTGTGGAGGAAGAAATTTTTCGGGGTGACCTTTATTATAGATTGAATGTCTTTCCCATCTATATGCCGCCATTGAGAGAGCGCAAGACCGATGTCCTGCTCCTGGCCGACTTCTTTTTAGAAAGATATACCAAGGAGAATCAAAAAGACATCCGCCGCTTATCCACACCTGCTATCGATATGCTCATACAGTACCACTGGCCGGGCAATGTGCGAGAACTTGAAAACTGTATCGAGCGGGCCGTTTTGCTTTGCGAGGAAGGTGTTGTCCACGGTTATCACCTGCCCCCGACTTTGCAGACAGCAGAAGAGTCCGATACGCTGCCGGGCATATCCTTGGAAGACGCTGTGGTAAACCTGGAACGCGAGATGATTGTCGACGCTCTAAAAAGCACACGTGGCAATATGGCACAGGCTGCCGAGTTGCTTCAAACAACCGAGCGAAAGTTCGTCTACAAAGCCAAGAAATACGGTATAGACTATCGCGTGTTTCGGTAGGTCTCCTTCTTAGAATCTGTGCTGATATATGTATTAAGATAGCAAGATTCAAAAGTTATGGTTCGAATGAGGTAGACACAACATATTACAAAAAAAGCAGCGCCCTGCTGACACTGTCTTTTAGTATTGATAATAGATGTGGGCAGGCTATGCCTTCTTGAATTTCCTCCTGAGACCTGCAAGACCGATAAGACCAGAACAGACAAGAAGCAAACTGGCAGGTTCGGGGACAGGGGTACTTTTAATGTCGAGTGTTACACTGCTGCCGGCATTGTCTACTGAGTTCCAGTCGTTAATATAGAAGTACAGGTCGGCAGCTTGTGCCAGATAAATGTTCAGCACATAATCATCGTAGTACTCAAGTGCTTCACCTTCACTGTCGAACGGTGGGAACCCTTCACCAAAACTAAAGCTGTCGCCATCACTGCCATCACCATAATCGGCCCATATCTGTGTGTAAGCGTTCCAGGCATCTCCGCCCCAATAAGCTTCAAGATTGTAGACCCCTGACGTTAGCGTTAATTCGTACGAACCCTGGGGCAAAGACATACTTGTCCATATCGCGCTACTGGGGTCGTTAAACACGTCCCCGCCGGACCCTATGAGCCAGCTGCCCACCGTGATTTCACCCAGTGTATTGTTGAGCACACCGTCACCCAAGTCCACTACCAGGTCATTCAGGCTTTCCCATGGAAGGAGGTCCCCTTGGCCATAGTTCCATTCGTAATAATAATAGTCTTCAGACTCTGGGTCTTTAATATAGAGATGGGTTTGCGTTAGGTCATCGGCATACCATCCGGCGTTTGCTATTGGGTCAAGTGATATCAGTTCCGCTCGAGCAGCGGGAATGCCCACAATGACAAACAGCAAACAAAGCCCCATGATACGAAATAGTTTTGTTTTCATGCTTTTAATCCTCTATGCATAGGTTCTTGCTACTGTGAGACAATAGATGTCCACGCTTGCTAGTGTTTTTTCGATATCGATATTGGAAAGAGGAAATATCCTCACGATAATGTTTTTACATGGCAAGAGACGTGCCAAGCTGGAAGGAATTTGGGTGGTTCATTAATTTTGCCATAATATCATATGGTTATACTGAAATCGTCTGGCCTCTAATAAGATGTGTATAAACAGTTACCATTCTTTTGCGGATAGGCTTTTCCACTTCTTGGCATAAGTTTACATTTTTATAATTGATGCGCTCGTAAAAAGTACCAACAACTTGTCATTTCGAGTGAAGCGCCCACCTTGTCGCGCCAGGGCAGGCCCTACGGTCGAGCTGCCCGCCATTGCCGGAAATGCTGGCACATAAGCTGAATGTTGTCTCAGGCGTTGGCAGGCGGGAATGACACATTTACTAAATCCAACTTCTTACGAATCCATCATAGTTTGGAGGAAAATCAATA
>JAIWEZ010000009.1:0-18087 GCA_048631945.1 Gammaproteobacteria bacterium
GTATGCAGGCGGCCTTGAGATTGCTAACGGCTTTTCCGAACTTACAGACCAGGAAGAGCAAGAGGCAAGATTCAGAAAAGAGGCTGAAAGACGCAGGGAACAGGGACTTAGTGCCTATCCCTGGCCTGAAGAGTTTCTGTCGTCCCTGAGCCGGCTTCCCAAATGCGCAGGCATGGCACTTGGGATAGACCGCCTGGTAATGCTGCTCACAAACGCATCAAATATCAACGATGTGGTTGCCTTTCCACTGGAAAAAATCTGATTTCTCTAAGGATCTGTCCGCAAATAAGTTGGACAACTCCTAAGTCTCTTGACCAATTCAGTCAGCCGCTCTTCTCATTACCCACATGAGTACAGTATCCGTTTCGTCCTTTATGCCTTGCACCGGTGTCGGTCATCAATAAAATTGACAAACCATATCGATGGAATTATTGTAATACAAAATAATATCGATGGAGGTTATGGTATGCAAACAGTGACCGTATCACCAAAATATCAAGTCGTTATACCAAAAGCGGTCAGGGAGGCGTTGCATCTTCGTCCCGGTCAAAAAATGCAGATTGTAGAGTATGATGGACGGATCGAACTTATTCCGGAACGAGATATTAGAGAGCTCCGCGGATTTCTGAAAGGCATAAATACGGAGTTCAAACGAGAGGAAGATAGAGTATGAATATTGTCGATTCTTCAGGTTGGCTTGCATATTTTGCGGATGAGCCGAATGCCAAACATTTCCTAACCCCTTTGAATGACACGGCTTCGCTTGTTGTTCCAACGGTAACGATATATGAGGTCTTCAAGGTAGTTCTTCGAGAGTCCAGTGAGAATGAAGCGTTACAAGCAGCCGTTGCTATGCGAAAAGGAACGGTTGTGGATCTAACAGCTTCTATGGCGATTGCTGCCTCAAAACTAAGTCTGGAGCTTAATCTTCCAATGGCTGACAGTATTATTCTCGCAACAGCAAAAGAATTCGTCGCTACTATTTGGACTCAAGATTCAGATTTTAAGAATATAGGCGGTGTGAAGTATTTTCCTAAGAAATAAGTGAATGTCCATAATTATAGTGAAATGTTAATGGAGTCACAAAAGTCTGTATTTGTCGCGAAGCTTGACAGACAGGCGTCGAACAGTTGTAAATGCCTCTTCCACGGTCTTCTCACCGTCCGGGTTGACAAGGCAACAAGTAGCAGGAGAAAGCATACTCCGAGAGAGAAGGAACTCCAAATCAATCCCACTCCTCCCTAAAGTATCCCATATTTTCTCTAAGCGCTCTTGCAAGGAATCTACATTCTCCTTTTCAAAAGGTTCGATATTTGTGGGCACTATTCCCCAGACAAGGAATCCTCCCCGGTCTAAGAACTTCCGAATCGATGAGTCATAACATGAAAACACTTCACCGTTCGTATAGACATCAAGAGATAGAATATCAATGTCCATCCTAAGAAGAAAATCCCAGTCCGGGTTCCCACACAAATGCACGGCACGTGGCCTCTCTACCATTGAAAAGAATGCTTCCATGTCAGCCCGCGCAGCCTGATCTCCATATCCTGCCATTCCACTGAACACAAACTGAAGCCCCGGTTCATCCACATACATGAAGGCATTTGGGTTTCGTTCTTTTAGTCGATTGAGTTGAACATTTACTCGCTTGGCCATAAACTCCAGCATGAATGGTCGCACTGTGTCATTAAAGATGATAGGTCGATCATCCTGATCCAACACGTTGAACCCAAAACTGATAGGGCCTTCGAGCTGTCCCCGGATGGCTGGTCGATCTGACAGATCCAGTTCCAGGTAACGTTTATAAACGACCGAATATGCTTGACTGATGTCAAAATAATCCGGGTCATCAAAATGCTCCATGGTCTCGTCAAATTCATCGATGAACTTGTCCATAGAAAAACGCACTTTGCGCTTCTCTATGTCAAGCACAATACCCGGGAAGTGCTCCGAGGCCTGAACGTACATGTCCTCATGGTAGCTAAAAAGGGGAAGTTGGGGCCAGAACGGCACGTCCAATGAGAGCGCTAAGTCAAGAGCCCTGTCCACATTCCTGTGGGGCATAACCGCCATTGCTGTTGTAATCAAGTTACCAGGTATAGGCATTTGAATTGAAAATGGTCTAGGGCCGCTAAGCACACCGGACGTTCAGACCATGCCCAAAGTATCGGGATACGGACACGGGCGTAAAGGAAAGTTGAAGGATCGATTTTGTTATAAATTTTTAGCTGAAAACACAACTGTTGTCAACCTTGTTGCCATAATCAGCCGGTTCTTTGAACATTGGTTCTGTTGAGTGGTTGATGGATGTAGTTATCTGGAAGGTATTGGGTATTCTTTATCGGCCTTTATGCAGGACCTTACGGATGGCCTTGGCCATCTCATATAGGTCAAAGGGCTTCATGAGAAATGCACCTCCTATCTCTTTGGCCCTGTCTTCAATGATGCATTGACTGTACCCTGTGCACAAAATGACAGGAGTGTCCGGACGAATCGCTTTGACTTCTCTAGCCAAAGTATCACCTGTCATTTTGGGCATGATCATGTCGGTTATGACAACATCAAACTTGTCCGGTTCAGCACGGAAGACCTCCAGGGCCTCAACACTACTAGTCAGCGCCGTTATTTTATAGTTGAAATAGCGTTCCAGCATCAGTCGTCCCGTGTAGACTATCGACTCTTCGTCATCAACAAGCAGGATATGTTCTTTACCCGTGTGCTCTGATAGCGAGCCCGGCACTTTTTTTTGCTTAGACTTTTGCCGGGACCCTATGGTTTGGTCATAGGAAAAGCAAAAACGATTATCATAGTCCTGAGCAGTGCATTTGGCCTGATTCATTTAAACCTCCCTGAGTCAGCTTGAGCGACCATGCGAAGCTTCGGTGCAAGTCCATGGATGGTTCAAAAAGCTCATAGGAACATGTGAAAAGGGGTTGTGTAAAGGTCTCTCGTTATAAAATAATGGGCCTCATTTTCAGCTTGTCGACCGGTTGGGCGGCCCCGCTACCCATTATTTTTTCATAACACTTCTTTATATTATCGGCACTAAAGCTAAAATCTTTAGAACTAGTTCCAGGCAAACTAAAAAATCTCTAAAGACTTATATGTTACTGATCTTTCAGGTCTAATTGCGAACAAAGGTTACCAAAAATTGTCTCGAAGAGGCTCTACGGTGAACAGGTTAGAGGCGAAGGCCCCCATGGAAAATATGCACTCTTTGAGGATCAATATACAAGGAGATGACCTGGCCCGGCTGCAAGTTGGTGTCCTTGGGGACACAAACTGCAAGGCCCTCCTGACCGAGACGAGCATGAATATACTTTACTGAGCCCACATTGCTGAGCATTTCCACTTTGGTCTCCTGTACAACCATGGTTCCACCCCTGCCCTGCCCGATTTCAATGTCCTCAGGCCGGACACCCAGCTCCACTTCCCCTTCCTCTATGTTGAGCTGAACATCTCCTAAGTCCAAAGAAAAGCTGGACCCCTGAAAATGGGATCGACCATCTTTGCTCACGAGCCTTCCTTTATAAAGATTCATCTCCGGTGATCCAATAAAAGTAGCCACAAAGGTATCTGCAGGACGCGCGTAGATGGTCTCCGGGCGATCAATCTGGCGCACCCTCCCATCACGCATAACCACCACCTTGTCACCAAGGGTCATGGCCTCCACCTGATCGTGTGTGACGTATAGGATGGTACCCTTGAACTGACGGTGCAGGCGCTTTAGTTCAAGCCTGACACTGGAACGCAGACGGGCATCCAGGTTGCTCAAGGGCTCATCGAGCAGAAAGAGCTTTGCCTGACGCACCAACGCCCGACCCATAGCCACCCGCTGCCGCTGGCCACCTGAGAGTTCACGGGGTTTTCTATCCATGAGGTCCTCGATCCGCAGGAGGCGGGCTGTTTCCAGTACCCGATTGTGAATTTCCGGCTTGGGTACCCCACGCATACGGAGCCCGAAGCTCAGGTTTTGGGAAACCGTCATGTGGGGATAAAGGGCATAACTCTGGAAGACCATGGCCACATCCCTCTCCCGTGGGGATAGTCTGTCTACGGGCTGACTGTCCAGTAGTACCGAACCCTCGTCCTGGGAGATCAGACCGGCGATAATATTGAGCAGGGTGCTCTTTCCGCAGCCCGAAGGCCCCAGAAGCACGCAGAACTCCCCGTCCTTCACGTCCAGATCCACGCCTGAGAGTGCCATGATGTCACCAAATTGCTTGGTTATTGCTTTCAGGGTCAAAGATGCCATGTATTTTAACACCTTCTCTCACCCGCTCCCCTTCGACCAGGCTCAGGGTCGCTAGAGCTCACAGAGTTCGCAGAGATGATCATTCTTTCACTTGGCCTGATTTTTTGACCCCGGTTAAATAGGCTTCGCCCCAGTTGAATATGCCTGGCATTCAACAAGACAAGCATTTAACGGGGCAAGGACGAAAAATCAGGCCAAACAATCGCCCCGGCCATGGCCGGGGTCAACCAAGCACGTATTATGGAGAAATGTCATCTTCTGTGACACCAGTCAACATTTGCGGCATTCGCCTTGTAAACAGTTCCCGCGTCAGCGGGATAGCAGTTTGATCTGAATTCCCCTCTCAGGAATTCAGATCAAGAACTCTGTGACTCTGTGTGCTCTGTGAGAGACAAGAAGAATCCTTTGATCGTTTGCACCAACAGACAGTTCGTAAAAAAATTAACAAATCGGTAATGCTCCATGCCATGTTCAACCCTTCATGGCCCCTGCAGTCAGGCCCCGGACCAGACGGCGTTCAAAGAAGAAAAACAGAACCATAATGGGAATGGTCACCATGACTGAAGCGGCCATCACCAGTTGTTTAGAGAGATGCACACTCCCTGCGAGCTGAACAATCCCTCTGGATAGGGTGAACTTCTCCGGGGTGTCCAAGAACATAAAGGCGAAAAGGAATTCGTTCCAGGCGATCATAAAGGTGTACAGGGCCACGCTGGCAAGGGCCGGGGCTGAAAGCGGAATAACGATCCGCCAGATTACCCCGATACGGCTGCACCCGTCTACGAGCCCCGCATGCTCCATTTCGACAGGCAGTGTCTGGAAATAGCTTCGAAGCATGTACAGGGCCACCGGCAGAGTCTGGGCCAGATACACGAGGATGAGCACATTGATCGAATCCCGCAGCCCCATCCAGGAAAATATCACGTACAGAGGTATCACCAGGACGATGGCAGGAAACATGTAGATAAGCAAGATACCGTAAGACATAAACCTACGACCTCGAAAATAGAACCGTGTGACTGCGTAGCCCCCCATAGTGGCCAGAGTCACGGAAAGCACCACGGTGAAGACGGATACATACACGCTGTTAGAGATGTATCGGAGAAAGCCGTGCCTGAACAGTACTTCATAATAGGCGTGAAAATCGATTTTGCGGATATCAAGTCCCAGGTTGGCAGGCTTAAGCAGGATCTCCTCCAAGGACTTAAAAGAAGAAACTATCATCCAGTAAAAGGGAAAAGCCACTATGGCGATGAAGAAGAGGATACCTACGACCCTGAGGATACGGATAATGGTTCCCTCCAAACGCTCTCGGCTCATCCTTTCATATCTCCGTCCCAAATCACGCCTCCTTCGCGATCCATCGGAAGTAGATTAATAGAAAGACGGACAAAACCCCAAAGAGGACCAAGGCCACCGCTGAACTCGCACCGATATTGAACTCACCAAAGGCATAGTCGTACACCTTAATGGTTAAGACCTCTGTTCCGGCCCGCCCCCTAGTAAGCAGGAAAATATCGTCGAACTTGTTGAAGGTCCAGATAAACCGGAATAGAAACAGAGTGGACAAAACCGTGGCGAGCTGCGACAGTGTGATGTGGTAGAACCGCTGAAACGGGCTTGCCCCGTCAACCGATGCCGCCTGGTAGAGATCATCCGGTATAGCCTGAAGCCGTGCCAGAATAAACAGGAAGGCAAAGGGAAAATAACGCCACCCCTCAAAGAGGATCACCGAAGATAAAGCCAAAGGCAAGCGCACCTTCACCCCCACGAGGTCCAGTTCCAACCATCGCTGTGAGAGGAATGGAATCGGTTGGGCCCAGAGGCCCATATCCACGGCCATACTGTTGAGCACGCCCAGTTGAGGGTCCAGGATAAAACTCCAGGTGAAGGCTACTGCCACAACAGGAGCGATATAGGGTGAAATGAAAAGCCCCCTCAGCAAGCTCCGGCCGCGAAATTCTCCATGTACAAGGAGTGCCGCCATCAACCCCAGGAAAATGGACAGTGTGCTTCCCGCAATGGTATAGATCAATGTAGTCAGAATGGTAGATACAAAATCCGGATCGCTAAAGACCTTCTGGAAGTTTTCAAGAGATAGGTTTAACTTGAAAAGAGCGGTTCCTCGAAGATCCCCCAGGGAAACCGGTTTGAGGCTGAGCCACAGGTTCCAGATCACAGGGAAGATTACAAAGGCCAGTACAACTGTGAATGTGGGGACCAACATCCAGAAGGCAAGCCTGGATTCCCGGTCAATCAGAGTAGGCGCTCGTGTTTTCATTCCTGCCCTTTAGACTTTCAGCTTTGAGCTTTCAGCTATCTCTCTTCCAACGCTTTCACCTGCTCGTTCATCATCCTGGCGGCATCCTTCGCACTGATTTCGTTGTTGAGGAATCGTTTGAGGATCTTTGGAATAACCTTTGTTCCATAGATCTTGGAGACGAGGGCCCCTTTCCCCTCGGCAAATCCCCATCGATCAAAACCCTCCACTCCGGCTACAATGGTTTTTGCCACGTCCGTTCCGTAAAACTCGGAGATCCTGGCCCTGGTCGTAACCCCAAACTCGAGCTCCTTCCAGCCGTCAATAAAACATTTCGGCGCGTCCCGGGTACCTTTGCGCACGGGCAATTTACCCTCTGCCGCCATGCCTAACCATCTTAGGTACCCCTCGTTAAGTAAAAAATCGACCCATTGTTTGGCTGAGGTCTTGTCCGCATCCCGAGTTATCCCCAGGTAGTTTATCTGGCCGTATTGGGCGGCCCCTTTTGGACCCCGAATGATTGTAACAAAGCCCGTATTTCTGGCCAAAAATCCGGATTTTCCTTTTATGATATCCGGTATCACGGGCTGATCCCGCCGGAGCCCGGAGAGTTCATCCAATATAAAGGGCGACCAGATGATCATGGCCGCCCGTCCGGAGATATAGTCCAACCGGGTATGGAGCCAGTAAAGGTTCCCAGGCGGGCTAAAACGGGTAAGAGTTTTATAGAACTCGAGGGTCCGGACCATCTCGGGAGTGTCCAGGTGGACGTTTCCGTATTTGTCTGTCAGTCTGACGCCATTGGACAGCGCAAAGTGCTCGAAAACTTGCTGTGTGTAAGTCTCCCCCGGGTCAGTAGCTGCCTCAAAGCCCCAGATCAAAGGCGGATTGTGCAGGGCCTTGGCCGCTTGCAGGATGTAATCCCAACGATTCGGCACGGAGAGCCCCTTTTCCCCAAATAGGTCTTTGCGGTAGACCAAAAGCTGACCCCACCCGTCGACCGGCACAGCGGCATAGCCTCCCGGGACCCGTGCCAGGTTCAGGGACCCTGCGCCAAAGGTCTCTTTGCCTAGATGATTGACCACTTCGGTTGCGGACCGATCATCCAGCACACCGGCCTCGGCCCATCCGATGGTAAATTCGATAGGGTGGAGGAGCACATCCGGCAGCGACCTCGCTGCATAGGCAGCGGTGACCCTCGCTATTAGGAGATTCTCCTGAACAGGGATCACGCGGACGACAATTCCGGTATTCAGGGTGAACTCATTGGCAATATCCCGCTGGACTTCGAGCCGGTCCTTCTCTATTTCTGTGGTCCAGAAGGTGATCTGGTCTTGGGCACCAGCCACAGCAAGGCTCATTGTACAGGCCCAGAGAATGGCTAAAAGGGATAAGATCGTACCTTTCATAGATAACGCCCTCGTCCATTATCGAAGCTCAAAGCTGAAAGCTCAAAGCTCAAAGGCAAAGGAAAGGCCAACGATTGGAACTTGAGCTTACCAATCCCTCAATCACAATAGAACCGTCTTGCCCTTTCAGCTTTCAGCTTTGAGCTTTCAGCTGCCCTTTCTTAGAGAAGCTTTCTCTCCAGTATCTGCCGGCTATGCATAAAGCGGATATGGTTCCTACGAACTCAGTTAGCTCAGGTAGAGATATTCTTTCGTTGAATCCGCCAAGGTGTGGCCCGGTATAAAGAGTGATATCTTCGGCGCCTCTTTTGAAACCCTTTATTTCGTTTGCGGAATATCCCCTGTCTCCCAAAAACTTACTAAAATCTTCATCTGTCATTTGTTTTTGATCGACGACCCTCAATCTCTCCTCCATATGGCGATCCACGCCCATCTCATCGATCATGCGGGAGACAAGTTCATTGAAATCAAAAGGTATTTCCCCGGCAAATTCTATCCCTACAAAGCCATGATAATAACTAAGGTAAATTCCCTGAACTAGCTCCTTAAGGAATTCCTTGTCAAAAAGGTCTCGAGCATCAATTGGATTGCCCTGCCCGTCAAGTCCGACTCTCTCTCTATCTTTATTGCGAAAATAACTACCTGCCACCAACAAAAGGCTAAATATCTGGGTACCAATATAACGGTAAAGTTTCTGACCGAGGCCCTTGAAGGAAATGAGGTGTTCGAAGTCCCTTATACCTGTGACACAAAAATTGGGATAGCAGCAGGAATCAAGCCATCTGTCGAGCCTCCCCCCTCGCGGCCATTCATATAAACCGTGATCTGCTCTCCTATCCCTTTGAACGCGGTTATGAAAAAGCGGAATTGGAGCAGAATGGACAATTCCTAAGAAGGTCAGTTTCCCCAATAAACATGCATTTCTAAATATAACCTCTCTGAATTCCTCAGTAGTCAGTCGCCTTTCCGTTCTATGCTCGTTGGGATAGGCAAAATAATCCTTATGGGCGACAAAGCAAATGGCATAGCTCTCTGGGTGAAGTTCTATCCCCTCAGATATACTTACCGGCACTTTTTCTAACCTGAACACATAGCTACCCCGTATCTTTACGGCCACAGGGATATTGAATCTTACAGGAAAGGCATAGTCCCCCGAGCACAAGTGTTCCATCCAGGCCGGCTCTCGACATATGTGCTGAAGAGAATGTTCGGTACAGGCAAGTTTAACGACCAACACTCTATTGTTTTTATCAAAAGGAACCGTCAGACTCCTTCCGATAACTTCAGGCGCACGACCGTTCGTGATACCGTTTTCTTCCAATATCTCGTGCCACTTCACAAGTGATATATTCTCTATTGTCTCCTCACCGACTTCAGGGCCATGAATGGAAATTGGAAGAGAACCCAAGGCGCCGGCAGCTGCCCTTTGCACAGGTCCTGTTGACGTACCAAGGACATAATTTAAGGCATAGTTTGCCTCGTCAGCCAGGGGTTCAGCAATAGCATGGACGATAATGGAAGTAAGGGCTTCAGCAGCTTCTTTATACAGGAAGAAGGATTGTGTTTGATGAGAGAACTCTGAATTCTTAAGAACCCCCTGCAAGGCATGGATTGTCTCCGGCCTGATAATTTCAGGATGGGATCTGACAAGTTCATGCAAATCACTAACAACCAAATAAGTGGCCGTAAAGTCGAGGGCTTTTGTCTTGAGAGAGTTCTCTAGTGTAGTCTTCTCCCTTTCAAAGTCCCGGGCGTTCATCTTGCGATTAGACACCACACTTTATAGGATTGCGGATATATAAGAAGGTGAGACTGACTAAAGGTCAACGAACGAAAAGCAACTATTACTTGATCGAAAACTTCTGTTTTTCGGTCAAAAGTCCGAAATCCGACACGAAGTGAAGCCTGCGCTAAACACGAAATCCGAAACAATGACAAAAATAGAAATGCTCCAATGACAAAAACATCGAATTTTTTATGTATTAGTTTCGGTCATTTTGTCATTCGGTATTCGGATTTGTTTCGGATTTGCGGCTGACGCCTTGAGAACAGTACGGATTTCGATATTCGGATTTTGCCTGAATATGACTTTTCGTTCAGGCACTAAATAGAACCGTTTTTTATAGCCCTCCCAAACGTGTGCCGGATGCATGTCTGCAATACTGCTTGGGTTCGGTTCCTTTCTTGAACACCGCAGCCACCGCATTCGGACAATCCTCTGATGCAAGGAGCCCGGATTCAACATCTATTCGGACCCTTACGACCCCTTCCGGCAAAGAGAAATCACGATAAGGTCGGCCTGATAGTGCCTGCTCCATGAAATCGATCCATATGGGAAGGGCAGCCCTGGCACCTGTTTCCTTGTTGCCCAGTATGCCATAGTGATCCAGACCAACCCATACCCCCAGAGCGAGAGTCGGAGAAAACCCCACAAAAAGGGCATCCCTGTAACTGTCGGTCGTTCCGGTCTTGCCGGCCAGAGGCCGACCAATACGCCTTGCAGCCTTGCCGGTCCCTGCCTGCACGACCGCCTGTAGCATATCGGTCATGATGGCTGCTGTTTCAGGACTGACCACGGGGTACATCTGGGGCTTTGCTTGCCAGATAGATCGCCCTTCCCGGTCCAGAACCTCCAGGATCGCAAAGGGTGTAGTTCCTACCCCCCCGTTCGGGAAGACCGCATAGGCCCTTGTCAATTCCAGGAGCGTCACCTCGGATGTTCCAAGCACCAATGAGAGGTTGGGTTGTAAGGGAGACTTTATGCCCATCCTGTACGCCCACTGCGCGGCAGTAGAGGCACCGAGTTTGTTAAGGAGTTTTACTGCCGGGATGTTCTGCGATACACTTAGGGCCTGTCTGAGTGTCATCTCCCCCTTGAATTTTCTGGAAAAATTTTTCGGAGCCCAGTCCAGGCCCTCTGTGGCCCCCTTGAAAACGACCGGGGCATCCCAGATCACATGGTTTTGAGCAAAACCATTTTCCATTGCACAGGCGTAAACCAAGGGCTTGAATGCCGAGCCCGGCTGTCTTCGGGCCATGGTAGCACGGTTGAACGGACTCTTTTGAAAATCTTTCCCTCCCACCATTGCCAGAATTGTTCCCTGCCTTGCATCCAGACATACCAGGCCTGCCTGCGGGCCTTCCTGCCCGCTTGTGTCATCGGCCGCCTCGCTTTGCGGTGTGAGTAAACCGTGTTTTTGCATTCGGGCGGAAACCCGCTCAAGACCCTTTGCCACAGCCTTTTCAGCGGCCTGCTGCATCCTATAGTTGAGCGTAGTGTGCACTGTAAGTCCCGTGCGATACAAGCGGGAACCACCAAAGTCTTTCTCGAGAAGATTTTGCACATAGGCCACAAAGTAGGATGCCTTCATCGATACATGGCGGCTGTTTGCAAGAATGAGTGGGGAGGATTTGGCAGCTATGAATTGTTCCTGTGTGATCATGCCATTTCGGTCCATCTGTTTTAAAACCACTGCACGCCGTTTTAGAGCCAAGGATTTGTTAACCAGGGGGGAGTAGCGGGAGGGCGACTTAGGCATACCCGCAATGAGCGCGCATTCAGCTAAGGTAAGCTCATTGGCTGATTTTCCGAAAAATGTCCTTGCTGCTGATTCCACCCCGTAGGCCCCGCTTCCAAAATAGACCTGGTTAAGATAAAGTTCCAGGATCTCGTCTTTGGTATAGCGACGCTCAATCTGAAAGGCCAGAAAGGCCTCTTTTAGCTTGCGCATGATACTCTTTCGAGGGGTGAGAAAGAGGGTTTTTGCAAGCTGCTGGGTGATAGTGCTGGCCCCTTCCACGAACTCACCGGCCCTTATGTCTTTGATAATAGCCCGGAGGATTCCTCTCAGGTCGATTCCGGTATGCTCGTAGAACTGGCGGTCTTCTGTGGCGATAACCGCCTGTTTCAGATAGTGAGGGATCATGTGCAACGGTACGGGAACCCGCTTTTGCGTGAAAAGTTCGGCCAGCAATTCTTTGTCTGCCGAATAGATGCGGGTGATAGCTGCGGGTTTAAAGGTCTCCAGGGTTCGAATCTCGGGCAAGTCGTGCGTGATGGCCAAAAAGAAACCGCCGATGGCCCCAAAGATAACTGCTGCAGCCAGCGCAAGGACGATATAGGTGATGTGTTTGCGTGAAGTGAACACAGGGTTCTCAGTATATCATAGCGCTTTACGTATCTGAAAAGGGGCCGTTCTGCGAACTACATTACGAAAAGGGATTTGGACAACAGCTCGTCTACATTTGACTTTTTTAGTGATTTTTGTATAGAGAAGGGTATATCAAAACCATTGGGAATAGAATACCAGGATATGAGGTATTATGTACAGAAAATATCGAATTTTGATTATTCTCGGCTTTTTTTGGGCAGGATGCAATCTATCTCCATCCGAGATTGCCTTTGATCCTTGGATTGAGGACTTAAGGCTTGTCAAATTGATCGAAGGCCATGATGCCATGGAGGCCATCAACCAGCTTCACGGCACTCCCGTGAATGTGGTTCGGGGGTTTATAGCCCATTATGAAGGTGTTCATGACAAAGCGACCATATGGGTATCTGAGGCCTCCTCTCAAGAGCTTGCACAAACGCAGATTGAGGTTATGATTTCCAAGATGAAAAACAACAGGAGGTCACCCTTCAGTCATTATCGCACTTTGGAGGCAAAGGGTCTCGCAGTTATTGCATTTAATGGCATGGGGCAGGTTCATTATGTCTTCAGGGACAACAAATGGGTTTATTGGATTAGCGCTGATGCAAAGCGCATAGACGAGATTTTAGGGCACATAAACAAAGCCCGATAGACAATTCACGAAAAGGCTTACTTCAACCTGGGTTGAGCGGTTCAACGTTCAGTGTTGGTTTTGTGGCTCTTAAATACAAGACTTTATAGCTAGCAAAGACCCCGGAACCCCCATTGGTGTACCGGGCTTCGTATTCTGCCCTAAGTCTTTGCAATTCCCCGCGAGTCAAGGGGCGTTCCGAAGAAGAAACGTCACCTCCGGTGAGGCCCTGCTCATGAATCGTACGAAGAAATGCGTCGGCGGATACATAGTCTTTGCGGATTGTTTCTTGCCGCTTTGCCAGCACGCGCAATCCAACCCTTTCCATTCCGCTAAGAACCTCCTCGGCCAGTGGCAATCGGCCGAGCGGCGGTTTGTGCGGTGCCACATCGAGTCGCATGGTGTGCAGTTCGGCTAAAGTGCCGTGAAGCATTAATGCCACCACAACATCACCGCCTACCTCCAAAAGATCAGCCATTCGCCTCAACCCATCCTCGATAGGCCAAATCCAGTGCATTGACGAGCTACTCACTATGAGTGGATATAAAACATGGGGGGCAAATGTCTTGAGATCTGAGACGAACCACCGAACACGATCATTTCCGGCCAATCGCTCTTTTGCCTGGTCAATCATCTCCTTTGATGCATCCATTGCATCAATCGTAACCCCTGGGAAATGTCCCAGGAATAATTCGGTCAGTCCGCCGGTGCCGCAACCGATCTCAAGGATGCGCTCAATGGGCCGGACAGCTGAAGCCAGGCTCAATAACCTTTCTGCAACGATTTTCTGTACTTCTGCCCTTTCGTGATAGGTTGCAGAAGCCGCAGAAAATCGCGCAGTCACCGAGCGTTGATGTTTTTCAGCATTCAACACCGATTCTCCAAGAACTCTCTCATTTCAGATGCAAGCACGCCTGGTCGGCGTACGGGAATATCATGACCGACGCCTTCATGTATGATGCTGCTGCTGTTCGGCAATGAATGGTTCAGCCATGCCCCTGCCTGCCAAGGGATAATCCGGTCTTCTCGTCCATGAATGATCAATGTCGGGATTTTAACCGCCTTCAACTTATCCCTCAGATCCATCGTGCGGAGATACTCTAAGCCGTGAACAAGGTGCTCGATTCCTATGTGGTAGGCAGCGGTTACTTTTTCGTTTATACTTGACTCTGATTCAACTACTGGCCATGAAACATCCTGAAAGAAACGGTAAAGTACTGCCTTGGGATTTTTTCTGATTTGCAAGACCATAGCACGCACATTTCGGGCAGCTATCCCCCAGGGATATCCGTCCCCAGTGCAAAATTTTGGTGTTGCCCCTATGAGCACAAGCCTTTCAATTAACTCAGGATTTTCACAGGCTACTTCCAGGGCTACAACCCCCCCGGCAGACCAGCCAACAACAATGGAGGGGTTGTCTTTTCTCTCCAGTCCATACAGGGCGGATTGGAGCCCCTCAGCATAAGAGGATATATGAGAGGTCTTTTTGACAGCCTTTGAGCGGCTCTGGTGCGTCGTATCAGACCGCGAAGCGATTTCATGACTTGAGCTGACCCGAACATCGTAGCTCTCGTCAAACTCCGACGCAACACGGTGCAGCGCTTGTGCCGTGTTGCCCCAGCCTGCAATAAATATTAGGGGCGGTCTTTTCACAACAGCCCCTCACCCTGTGCTGTGGCAATAATAACCTGACCTACATGTTCAAGGTCTTCCCTGGTATGAGCCAGCGTCACGGAGAGTCGAATCCTTGCGGTTCCACGGGGGACACTTGGAGGACGAATGGCCACGCCTATGATACCATGCCCTCTGAGTTTCTGTGAGACTGCGAGTGTTTTGCTGTTTTCGCCAACCATGACAGGCACAATCTGACTGGCGGAATTGCCGGTATCAAGCCCCGCCTCTTGAAGGCGATTTCGCAAGGCCGCTGCGTTTTTCAACAATTGCGCACCGAGGTCACGGTTATCCTCGATCACTTGCAGTGCGCCAAGGGCTGCCGCAACTACCGGTGGTGGGAGGGCGGTTGAATAGATGAAAGAGCGGGCATGATTGATCAGAAAAGCTCGAACCGACTTTGAACACGCAACAAAGCCCCCATAGCCACCAAATGCCTTGCTCAGCGTACCGAGGGAGATGTTAACCAAAGGCTCAAGTCCCAACTCACTGACAAGTCCGCTTCCCTTCGGCCCAAAAACACCTGTTGCGTGTGCCTCATCTATCATGACCATTGCGTCATGGCTCTGTGCCACATCGGCAATATCTTGAAGAGGTGCAAGGTCTCCATCCATGCTGAATACGGATTCCGTCACAACAAGTTTCCGTCCGGATGTTGAGCTTACTTTTTTTAGCAATTGCTCCAGGTGTTCAACATCGTTATGGCGGAAACGATACAGGTGCGCCCGGCTCAACGTGACGGCATCCACAATACTGGCATGTACCAGTTTATCTGCAAACACGTGATCATTTTTGTCCATGAGAGCCGGTATTGTGCCCACGTTGGCCAGGAACCCGCTTCCAAATAGCAGAGCACTAGGATAGCCCTTATGTCGGGCCAGCCTTTCTTCCAGCTCATCGTGCAGGTTGAGCGTTCCTGTGACCAATCTTGAAGCCGTGGCGCCGCATCCTGAACCGGTCAGGGCCTCGGCGGCCTTAGCAACAACATCCGGATGTCGGGCGAGGTTAAGATAATCGTTGGAAGAAAAATTAAGATAAGACCGGTCTCCTATCTGAATCTTGCCACCAGCCTCGGGATAAACCTGCAGATGGCGATCCAGCTGGCTTTTGCCCAGCTCGCAGAGCCGTTTATTGATCCAGGCTTCATGATGCATAATCGACCTCAAGATCTTTCAGCATCTGTAAGTCCTTCTCAACATCCTGCCCGGCAACCGTGAGCAAAGGACCGATCATCATCCCGTTGGCTCCGGCGTAAAAGATCATGGACTGCAAGTCACGAAGGTAAATACGTCCGGCGCATACACGTATCTCCGCCTGTGGATTCACCATCCGAAACATGGCTATGCATCGAATGATGTCCAGCGGTTTCATGGGCTCCTGCTTTTCAAGGGGTGTTCCTTTGATTGGAATCAAAAAATTAAGAGGAATTGAATCCACACGTTCTTTTGCCAGGGCAATAGCAAGCTCCACTCTTTGCTCCGGCGTTTCGCCCATGCCCAAGATGCCGCCACAGCATATCTCCATGCCAAACTCCTTTGCTGCGCGAACCGTAGCAAGGCGCTGAGCATAGGGGTGTGTGGAACAGATAGTCGGGTAAAAGCTTTCGGCAGTCTCCAAATTGTGGTGAAATCGTTTGATGCCTGCCTCCTTTAATCCCTTGAGCTGATCCATAGTCAGACACCCCAGTGAGGCACACCAGTTGACATCGGAATCCGGACAGGTCTTGATAGCATCGCATATGTGGTTGATATCATCGCCCTGCAGTGCCCTGCCACTGGTAACCACACTAAAATGTGCAATCGGCATTTGTTTTGCCGCCTGGTATGCTTTGATAATTTCCTCTCTGGTTAGCAGTGGACTGACCTCAGCAGGTGTTTTGTGAAATGATGACTGAGCACAAAAGGCACAATCCTCCCCACATGCACCACCCTTTGCGTTCAGGATTGAACAAAGGCTGATCCTGTTCCCAAAATACCGGTGGCGCATGACCGTGGCAGCACGAAGAATTTCAGGGGTATTATCAGAAGGGCAACGAAGTATTGCCAGAGCTATATGTCCCGTAACAGGCTCGCCTCCCTTTGCTGCATCGTGGATTAGGCTAAGTGTTCTCCTGTCCACCGGTCCTCCTTGTTTTGAAATAGTTCAGCCCGTATCCCAGTCCTCTTCATCACTGATTAAAAAAATCTTATTATAACCTGGTAATGAATACCACAAATTCTGTCAAGGTCTTGGGCCAGATTTTGGTCAGCCGACAGGCTGGATGGGTGTTTTCAAGGATGGGCATGAAAAATTGAGGCTGGAGTCGGACCCTTTTACCCCTAGGATTCGACGCTTTCTCTGGGCAAGAAACAAGATTTGTTCAGGAAATCCAAAAACTGAAATGATTTCCGAACCCCTTCGCTTCCAAACAAGATCAGGTTCACAGAAAAACTCTATAGTCGGTACGCAAAGCCTTGGCTAAACGCTTTGCTATGACCTTGCCAATGGGACGCTTGCCATTCTCCATTTCAGAAATATGGCTTGGCTTGATTCCTACCATTTCCGCAAGTTGCTTCTGCGTCAATTCTTCACGGGAACGAAGCCCGCGCAAGGCATGACCTATATGGAAATCCGGGAAAACCTCTTCAATAGAAGACAACTTGCCATCGTCTTCTTCCGAATCTTGGAGAGGCATTCCGGCCAGGTTGAGTATCTTTTCAATGGCTTCCTTTACCAACCCTGCTTTGTTGGAAGGCACTCCGCGTAAACAAATTTCAACAAATTTGTCCGTAGTCTGTCTTTTCGTGAGTTCCAACATATTGCACCTCCACAAGTCTACTCTTTTTGCTTGTTACCTTCCAAATGGCAACGTAGGTTGGCTTGCCCTTTTTCAGGTGGCAATGATGGCAATCTTTTTTGCCTTTTATTCTGCCATAGTTAAGCCAAGCAGTTCTCACAGGACCAAGTTCTCTAATTTCCAAAACCAGGGCAAAAAGGGTTTCTCGAACCTTGGGCGGAAGATTCTTGGCTTGTTTCTCAGCCTTATTCGTAAATCTTAATTACCATATATTGGTATTTTGTCAAGGAAAAGTTACCAAAAGGGGGGAGTAAATGGCATGTTGTGCTGGTTGCAGCCACAACACAAAAAGGCACCCGTTTCCTTTTCTGTTATTTGGATATGTTGATATTGTTGGCTTTTTACTTATTTCCAAGGATAGCAGTAAAAATGGGGTTTTCGTCCAAAAATTCTTCAAGCCGAAATTAGAACCAAACAAAGAAGGGAGATACGTTCATGTGATTATTTAGCCAATCAAGCTGAATCTCTTGCAGCCTATGAGCATCTTCTCCATTTCCAAGAGTGTCAAATATCACGCAGAGTTTACCCCACTTGTCAGATAGATGTTGTCTGCCACCATACATGCACGCATGAATCTCGTAATTAGCTTCGAAGGTTGGGTCATCTGACAATTCCTGCAGGATGCGAAAGATTCCATCGCGGAATGCACGCTTGGACACCCCCGCATTGCGGTTTTCCGTCTGCCACCAGCATGATTCGATAGAGACCATAATCATCTGAAGCAGGCTCAAGATATTCTTCATCCGAAAGGACTGGCGGCTTAAAATCGTACTGGAAATCCTGTGCGAAATTGAACCCCCTCTCGACAACCTTACTGGATGTCAAGTTGACTTCGAAGCCACACGGAGCTAATGAAAATAGCATCTCTTCGATT
>JAIWEZ010000010.1:0-17622 GCA_048631945.1 Gammaproteobacteria bacterium
TTTACAAGTCGAGATTTTACCAGTCAGCCCCAATAAAATTTCATTATGCGTAAGAGTTTAGCTTACAGTTTGCGATTTTGACGTTCCGCTCTTCATGAATCTTTTTCCAAAATTGCTCAATATCGTTCGCAAAACGGGTCTTTTTCATACCCGTAAAGTGTTACCATTATGCCTGTTTATGAATACACTGCCCTTGACGGGTCCGGCAAGAGCGTAAACGGCATTATAGATGCCGACAGCCCGGTAGCAGCCCGCCAGAGGCTTAGGGGTACAGGAATCTTTCCGGTTGATGTGAAAGAAACGTCCTCCAAGCCAAGGGGGCTCCGTTCAAGCCCGGTCTCTGTGTCAGCGTTTCTGAAGCGAATCAAATCAGGGGAGATTTCTGTTACCACGCGTCAATTAGCCACCTTATTGGGTGCAGGAGTGCCCTTGGTTGCGTCTTTAGAAGCACTAATCTCGCAAATTGGCAACCCGCAGCTTAAAAAAATCATGGCTGAGATCAAGGAATCCGTCAATGAAGGGAACAGCCTGGCCTACGCCTTATCCAGTCATCCCAGAATATTTTCAAATGTCTATGTTAACATGGTGCGTGCAGGCGAAGCATCCGGTTCTCTTGACGTTGTTTTGGATCGTCTAGCGGATTTGGGTGAACACGAGCAGGCATTGAAAGGTCGCTTCAAGGCGGCTATGGCCTATCCGGTCTTCATGTTCTTTGTCGGAACTCTGGTCCTCTTCTTTATCATCACTTTTGTTGTGCCCAATATTACACAAATCTTCAAAGATATGCATCAGACCCTCCCAATCCCCACCATTGTGTTAATCAGTATCAGCAATTTTCTGAAGTCTTTTTGGTGGCTTGTCTTGCTGGTAATCGTGTCCTTAATCGCAATTGTGAGGCAGTTGAAAAACACCCCAAGGGGGCGTTACGTGTGGGACGAGGTCAAACTCCGCATTCCTGTACTAGGACTCATCAACAACAAAATGGCCGTGGCTAGTTTTGGAAGGACACTCGGCAGCCTGCTGAAGGCCGGCGTACCGCTCATAACTGCCCTTCAGATAGTACGGAATATTGTCAATAATGTTATAATTGCCGACGTAATTGACGAGACGGTTGAGGAGATTCAAGCAGGCAAGAGCCTTGCCAGCCCCCTTGCTAAAAGCCCATGGTTTCCTCCCATTGTGATTCAGATGATATCTGTGGGCGAGCAGAGTGGAGAGCTCGAGACTATGCTGCTTAAAATCGCAGACACCTATGACAGGGATGTAGAATCCCAGATCATGGCCATGACTTCTATTATAGAGCCGGTTATGATCCTGGTCATGGGCTTAGTCGTACTGTTCATTGTTCTATCTATACTGCTTCCTATTTTTGAGATCAATCAGATGATACGCTGACAATAATAAGGAACAACGGAATGTTGGTTGGAGGTCTTATGAAAAAAGACGGATTCGGTCATAGCCGCGGTTTTACGTTTATTGAACTCATGGTCGTTATGGTGATTCTAGGCATTCTGGCAACGCTTGTTGTACCCAGAATCATGGGTAGACCAGAAGAGGCCAGGCGCTTAAAGGCAAAGGTTCAGATTGGGAGTATTGAGACTGCTCTTCAGTTGTATAAGCTTGACAATGGCTATTACCCCACTACTGAACAGGGCCTTGAGGCGCTTGTCGAAGCACCTATGGTAGGCCGGCTTCCCATGTCATGGCGTGAGGGTGGGTACCTGGAAAAAGGGAAGGTCCCAAAAGATCCATGGAAAAACGAATATATTTATCTTTCCCCGGGCGTTCAGGGCGATTACGACCTCTCCTCCTACGGTCCTGATGGAGAGCCGGGAGGGGAAGGTAAGGATGCAGATATAAACAGTTGGGAACTGGAATAAATTAAGGAGTCCAACTCTGAGTTGAACCGGAAGACAAAAAAAGGATACACCTTCATCGAGTTGACCGTTGTTATTTTCTTGATCGGTCTAACACTGGTCTTGACCGTCCCGAGATTTCGTTATGAAATGTTGACCGATGACCTGAAGGCGACTGTACGTCGCATGGTGGGGACCATCAGGAGCTTGAGAAACGATGCAATCCGAGAGCAAAAGATCTATGTGCTCTGTTTTGACCTTGGATCGAATCGGTACTGGATAGAGTCGGCGGATATGACCGATGAAGGACGGGCACTCGAGTACGAAAAGGCTCTCCCGTTACCAGGGGGGGTTCAGATACTAGATGTTTGGTCCGGAGAAATGGGCAAAAAGGTCGACGGTAAGGCGGCCATCCGGTTTACTAAGAAAGGGTATATCGAACAATCAGTTATTCATCTTGGGGCAGAAGACGGCAGGAAATTTACCCTAGAGTTGAGCCCTTTTATGGGAAAGGTCAAGGTTTTTGACAAGTATGTAGAATTTGTAGGCATTTGATCATATTTGCGATGATAAATGGGACTTGGTCGAGTCACTCCAGTTGGAGTAATGGAGTGATGAAATGACGATGAAATAGATTGCAGAGCAAAGACTTATGATTTCAATAAGTCGTAGGAATTTTGAGACATCTGGTTTTACACTCTTAGAGGTCATGGTAGCCATGGCCATCATTGCCATTGCCCTGACGGCTGTGCTCGGCTCACAATCTCAGAGCCTTTCACTGGCCGGTGAGGCGAAATTCAGTACGACAGTCAGTTTCCTGGCCCAAAGTAAAATGGCTGAAATAGAGTCTGAGAAGCCGGAAAATCTTACCGGTAATTCAGGTGATTTCGGCGAGGATTTTCCTGGCTATCGTTGGAACCTGCGCATAGACGATGTGACATTTGATGAACCTGAAGGCGTCTCGGACCACCTCAAACAAATTGATTTGACGATTTCCTGGGAAGAGGTCGACCAGTACGAATACCGTCTCAGGCTGTACAGGTTTGTGCCCGAAACCGAGTAAAGGGATGCATTTCCAGAATCTTAGTAATGGGAATTTCGGCAAGATTTGCTCTGAATTGTGCTCACCACGGCGACACAGAGGCCGCAGTGTGGTTTGCTTTTTTGCCCGATCGTGGTTTCCCGATGGGGCAAAACGGAAGTTCACTCTGCGCTCTCTGTGCCTCTGCGGTGAGAATCGCTTCGGTTTTACCCTTATGGAAATCCTCATCGCCATGTTCATTTTTGCCATCGTTCTTTCCACGATCTATACTTCTTATACCGGAACTTTTCGTATCGTGGGTGAGACCGAATATCAGGCTGATATTTACGGAATGGCCCGGATTGCCCTGGAAAGGATGTACGAAGATTTAGAATCCGTTTATACAGTGAATCCAAAATCATCAAAATCAGATGATGATAGCGCTCAGGCTTTTGAATTCGTAGGCGCGGACAAAGAGATTGAAGGCAGAAGTGCCGACTCGCTTCACTTCATTTCCAGAGCGCACCTTGTGTTTAGCGGGCAAGAGCAATCCTCTGGAACCGCCGAGATAGGTTACTACGTTGATGAGAATAATGAGACAGAGGATCTTGTACTCTATCGAACAGACAGTCCTGCGTTTCAAGAAAAACCCGAGGAAGGGACAGGGGGATTGGTGCTGTGTGACAGCTTAGTCTCTGTCAATTTTACCTATTATGACGACGAGGGAGAAGAGCACGACAACTGGGATTCCACAAGTGATGCGTTCAAGGATAAGATTCCCAGAATGGTCTCCATAATGCTGGAGTTTGAAAACAGCTCGGATCCTGAGGCACCATTCAAATTTTTGACAAAGGTTGCGTTTCCAGTTGGCCAGGGGTAATCATGGGAAGGTTTCTTCGAAACAACAAAGGCATCGCCCTTATCTTGACGTTATTGATCATTAGCCTCATCGTTTCAGTGACGCTCCAGTTCAATAGATACATGCGGGATGATCTATGTGCAGCTGTGAATCTCAGGGATGGCATCAAGCACGGTCATATTGCAAAGTCAGGATTCAATTATGCCCTTGCGGTTCTCTATGAAGACGACACAAATGTCGATTCCCTTCACGATACATGGGCGGATTCAGAGACCCTTTCTGAAAGGTCTGCCGACTTGTTCGAGGATGGCCGATTTAATCTGGAGCTCTCAGACCATTCTGGAATGATTCAGATCAACTCTCTAGTTGATGAGAAAGGAAAGTATATTAATATCCAAAAAGACCTCCTCACACGATTCCTGCAATCCCCGGAATTCGGTCTTAAGGACGAAGAGGTGGACCATATCGTCAATGCCATCAAAGACTGGATCGATGCTGACGATGATCCGACCGGATTTGGTGGTGCGGAAAACTCCTATTACCAGGGATTGGAAACTCCTTATTCCTGTCAGGATGCCCCTATGGAATTCTTAGAGGAGTTGCTTCTTGTTAAAGGCATTAACAGGGAACTCTTTTCCGGCATCAAGTCTTTTCTGAGCCCTTATGGAGACGGCAAGATCAATATTAATACGGCCGACCCCTTAGTGCTTGAGGCCCTCTCGGATGATATCGACCACGAGAGGGCCGAAGATATGGCTGACTGGCGCGGGAAGGAAGAAAACAAGGATAGCCTGTCAAGCACTAACTGGTATAAGAGTATGCCGGGTATGGACGGTGTTAACATTGAGTCTGATTTGCTTACCACCTTAAGCACCTTCTTTGAGATCTACTCAGAAGGGCAACAAAAACGGGCCAATGCCTCAGAAGGCTATGAATGGGTCACGGCCAAGCAGGTCACGGCAATAGTCCAAAGGAAAGATGGCGAATTAAATATTCTATCATGGAAAATAGAGTAGCATGCCTGAAACGATTCTAGGTCTTGACATAAACTCGGATTCCGTTGCAGGAGTCCAGGTTAAAAGTGGGTTGAAGGGGCAACACGTTACGTCCTGTGCCCGTGTAATGATCGAAGAGGAGGGTGGCTTAGAAAGCGCTTTGAAGGCACTTGTCGAACAAATGGGTGCTGAAGCTGATATCAGTATCAGCTCGATCCCCGGCGAGCATATATCGTACCGGAATCTCCGAATGCCTTTCAGAGATAAGAAGAAGATCAGGCAGACCCTTGCTTATGAACTTGAGACAATGGTCCCTTTTCCACTCGATGATTTACTTGTTGATTTCACTATGGTTGACCAGTCGGATCAAAGCGAAGTCCTTGCCGCCTCTGTCAAGCAGACATATATCTCCGAATATCTGGCCCAATTGCAGGCCAACGGAATCGATCCCGCCGTCCTGGATATCAGCGGTGTGCCCACGGCCTGCTGGCTATTGAGGCAAGCAGGAACACCCGATGACGGACTGCTGTTGGAGATTGGTCTCAAGAGAAATACGATGATCCTTTATCTCAACAGGCGCATCGCCTTGGTTCGCACCTTTCCATTTAACGGTAGTGTTATTGCACAGGTCGCGCTGAATGGAACGGGCAATACCCAAGCTGCCCCCCAGGCGGCTGAGCAAGTTGAATCCTGTCTCAGGTCTTTTTGTACAGAGGTTCAACATACACTCCATGCTTTTGGATCTCAGACCGAGAAGAAGGTTCGTCCCCAGGGTGTTTTTATTACGGGTAGCGGTGCCCTTTATCCGGATACAGAGAGTTTCATAAACCGATTTCTTGACCTTCCGGTTGAGCGGATCGACCTGACCACGGACCCAAGGATTCACATAGATGAAAATATTGCTCAAGCCTGGAATCCTGCACTCATGGATAACGCACTTGCCCTGGCAGTTCGTGAAACTAGACAGGACCTGGGTTTTAATTTCAGGAGAGATAGATTTGAGGTCAAAAAACAATATTTTGGATACAAGAAAGAGATTCGAAAGGTCGCAGCCTTCTTAGTAGTCGTTCTGTGTCTTTTAGGACTTGACCTGGGAGTAGAGTACTATTTTCTTAAGAAACGTTACAAGATACTGGATCAACAAATCACTGAGATATTCAGACAAGCGCTTCCTGACGTAAAACGGATTGTAAATCCGGTACATCAATTGAAGGCTAGAATAAATGAAATCAATAAGTCCGCCTTGTCCTTTCCTGGAATTGGTTCGAAAAGGACGGTTCTTGACTTGCTAAGGGATATCTCGCTGCGTGTCCCTGAATCCGCAGATGTGCACATGACACGCATAGTGGTTGACCCCGATGGAGTTCTTATCAGGGGTGAGACTGACACATTCAACACTGTGGACACTATCAAGAAAGGGCTGGAGCCCTCCCCCTATTTCAATGCGGTAACCATCAGTTCTGCTAATCTTGATCGGTCCGGCAACCGGGTTCGATTTGAGATGAAATTGGAACTGGCAGGATAAATTATGAGACTTGCAAGACGTGAAAGATATCTTGTATCGGTTGCGGCCTGTTGTTTAGCAATTTTTATTATATTGCAGTTCCTCGTTTTTCCGTTCTTTGAAAAAAAACGGCGTATTCAAAGGGGCCTCAGTACAAAAGAACAGGGAATAGAAGAAATAGTTAGGCTTAGTTCTGAATTTCGCGCCTATCAGAAAGGTTCTCAGGGCGTTCAGCAGAGCCTTGCCAGGCGACAAAAGGGATTCACACTTTTTTCCTTTCTTGAAAAAGCAGCCGGTAAGGCTCAGATCAAGGCCCGTATCAAGTATATGAAACCCTCCGTCTCATCCGCCGGCACAGGGCCTTACAAAGAATCGATGGTTGAGATGAAACTTGAGGCAATTACTCTTCAGCAGTTAGTGGGATACCTTTATCGTATCGAATCACCGGATGATCTTGTAAATATTAAACGCATTTCAATTAGCGAGAATAAGAAGGAACAGGGGTATTTGGATGCCATTCTTCAGGTCATAACCTTTAAGTAGGCCCAAGTATAAAAAGTGCCTAAAGCTCACTTTATATGAAACGTTTTATATCAAAAAACAAACAATGGTTCGGATACCTCCTTTTTGCCCTGATTCTGACAGTGGCGCTATTGTACTATCGTTTTCCTTCAGATGCTTTGCTGGACTACCTGGAGACAACGGCAGAGAGGGTAAATCCTCGCCTGGCTCTTTCAGTTGACTACGTTGAAGTAGGGTTCCCCATTGGCTTGAAGTTTGGGGAGACCGAAGTTGCCCTGAAAGATGTGCCCAATGGAGTCATTCTCAGGGCAGATAGTCTTTTGCTCAAACCCCACATAGGGTCTTTGTTGCGAGGGAAATCTGATTTTTCCTTTCACTGCTTGGCGTATGAAGGCGATATAAGTGGATGTGTCTATTTCAATAAAGACCTCACGAGAGGTTCCATTGATACGGAAATTGAATTGAGGGATATTCTCATTGGGGATCATGCCTATCTCTCACACCTTATTGGCCGTCATGTTGAAGGAACCCTTGGCGGAACCGTCTCGTACAGAGGTCAGTACAACGTTTTGACGGATGGCTCGGGCGAGGCAAATTTAAGTATATCACAGTGCAGGCTGGAACTTTTGGAGCCTTTTCTTACTTTCGAGTCAATTGACTTCAACGAGATAGAAATCGAGATGGCTCTCAAGAAGGATAAGATAAAGGTGACCCGTCTTGAAATGAAGGGACAAGAGTTGCACGGAACCTTGTCGGGAACCATAACGTTGAAAGAAGAATTTGCAAAAAGCAGCCTTGATCTCAGAGGCACGATTGAACCTTTTGCGGCATTTTTCAAAAGTACTCCGGGCACCCATGACACAGTGGAGCTTTTCAAACAACGTCTTAAGAGGGGAACGTTTTCCTTTGTGATTAACGGAACTCTGGGGGATCCCAGAATCAATTTCACATAAGTCTTGAAGCCTATGACAAGTCGCTATCATACTATTTTCAATCTTCTTGCATTGTCTATAGTCATCTATATAGGGGTTGGTGTCTTCTACAGGATCGTCGGAGCGAGGCTAAGACGTGTCGATACCAAAACCTTAGTTGTGCAGCACATACCGGATGACAAAGGGCATCAGGAGCGGTCTCAGGATGACTATCGGTTGATAATTGATAGAAATATGTTTGGCTCAACAGATAAAGCCCATGGAGAGGTAAACGCGGAAGAGATTGAAGCCCTTGAACCGACTTCCCTGAAAGTTTCCCTTCTGGGAACAGTTTCAGGTAACCCACAGAATGCCGTTGCTGTTATCGAGGAAACCGACAAGAGAAAACAGGGTCTGTTCAAGGTAGGGGACAGCATTCAGAATGCCATCATCAAAATGATCCTAAGGGGAAAAGTCATCCTTAGAGTTGAGAATAGAGATGAAATACTCACAATGGAAGAAGCCGCGGCCAGAAGAGCTGAAAAGGGGCCTCGGGCGTCAAGGCCCCGCGGGAGAGGCACCACTATAACAGTCAGCCGCTCAGAGGTTGAAGAATCCCTTAAAGATATTAATAAGATTATGTCGCAGGTGCGAGTACGGCCTCATTTCAAAGCCGGAAAGCCTGATGGGTTATCACTAAGCAATGTTGTCAGGGGCTCCATTTTTGGGAAATTGGGGCTGAAAAATGGAGATATTATTCAGGGAGTTAATAATAGCACCATTCAAAGCCCGGATGATATAATGGAATTATACAAGAAATTGAAGTCAGGTTCTGCGGTAGAATTACAAATAGACAGAAGAGGTCAGAGACAAACACTAAATTACAGGTTCAAATAGAGTTATGTATACTTCCTATTTTGGTTTTAAAGAAAATCCGTTCAGCTTAACGCCCGATCCAAGCTACCTTTATCTCAGCCGCAACCATAAGGAGGCCTTTGATAGCCTCGTTTATGGAATAAACGAACGAAAAGGCTTCATTGTTATTACGGGAGGCATTGGCACGGGAAAAACCACACTGTGCCGGGCACTCTTAGGGACCCTTGATTCATCTACAAAAACAGCATTGATATTTAACGCCTATATATCCGACATGGAGCTGTTGAAGATCATCAATGAGGAGTTTGGCATTAGTGCAGGCATACCGGGCAAGAGTAAGAAGGACTACGTTGACAGCCTGAACCGGTTCCTGCTTGAGAACTTCAGCCGGGGTGGCAATGCAGTGCTGTTGATCGATGAAGCCCAAAACCTTTCCCACAACGTCCTTGAACAGATACGAATGCTTTCGAACCTTGAGACCGAAAAGGAGAAGCTTGTTCAGATCGTCCTTGTTGGGCAATCTGAATTTAGAGATTACCTGACTTCACCTTCTTTGAGGCAGCTCGATGAGCGCATTGCGGTTCGCTATGACCTGAAACCTCTAGATAAAACAGATATCCGGGGCTATGTGGAACATAGATTGGTGGTGGGGGGCGGCAAGGGAAATGTTCGGTTTACAAAGGGAGCCATCGAGGCAATATACACATACTCTCAAGGAAATCCGAGGCGGATCAACGTAGTTTGTGACCGGGCCCTTCTTATAGCGTATTCCAAGGATGAGTTCACCATATCCAAAGGAACGGTTCAGAAGGCAATTAAGGACATACGCGGTGATTTAAAATACCAACCTAGACTTTCGAGAAGGGTCCGGAAAAGCAGTGCCAGGTTATCCATCCTGTTGCTGCTTCTTATGATTGTGGCAGGCTTTGGTTTATGGAACTTCGGAAAAGATATTTCAGCTCTCATTTCAGGCGAAGTAACCGTTACTCCTATTACGCTTGACTCCCCCGTCAGCGTGCAAAGAACAATCAGGCCGGACAGGCTTCAAGTGGAAAAGCAGGGTGTAGGTAGTGGTGAACTATTACCTGAAGTTCCATCCGCATCGACAGCACCCGAGATCCAAGAAGCAAGCTTGTTTCTTGATGAGCAAGCCAGCCTTGGAGGACTCTTCAGGCTTTTCAATGAAAAGGCACAACGGATCAGTCATGCCGCTAACGGGTTTCACTTGGGACTGTATTTGTTCTATGCAGATCCCGAACAGTATATTATTTTCAAAAAACCCTTTCGTGTGCGTCTGGCCGACCCGGACCACCATCCGGACCATAGTCGAAGCGGTGCCATACTCTCCCCTCGATATCTGCTGATTCGCGAAGTTTCAGTCGATGGTGCCATTGCCATCGATACTGAAGGTAAGGAGCAAGTGATAACCAGAGACTTTATCCTGACTCATTGGGGTCAGGAGGTTTCCTGGGTCTGTCCTTATGCAAATAAGGGTGTTAATCTTGTCAAAGGGATGAGTGGCCCGGTTATTATCAAACTACAAGAGACATTAGATGAGATCGGTTATCGGGTTCCGTCTACGGGGCTTTACGGTAAGTCCACATTTTATCAGGTCATGAGATTCCAGGGTGATTTCGGATTATTCGCAGACGGGATTGTTGGTGCCCGCACAAAGGGTTTATTATATCAGATGTCGGAATAATATGAGCTTCATCCACGAGGCCTTGAAGAAGGCCCAAAAAGAAAAAGATGCCCGTTACCGTGAATATCATGGAATTGTATCCACGCCCGTATACAAACCGAGGTTTTTTTCCGGCAAAGCGCTGTTGTGGACCTCTTTTCTTCTCATCCCGCTTGCTTTTGCGGCCTATTTGTGGTTACCATACAGAGACACACAGCCTCCCATCCGGGAACCTGTAACACCCGGGGCAACCCCGCAGCCAGAAAGCCTGGTAAATGCTGCGACTTTGTATGAAAAGGCCAGGTTTTTCCAAAAAAATGGCCGTTTGCAGGAGGCTAAGCTACTCTATGAGGAAATCCTCAGCCTTGATCCTGACTACGTAGATGCATTGAACAACTTGGGGGTCATACATATTCACGTTAAAGACTACTCAGCGGCACGGGCATACTTTTCGAAAGCCGTTTTGCTCAAGCCGGACTATGTGGACTCTCATTATAATTTAGCGTGCCTACATGCCCTTGATGGGGAGGTGTCGCAGAGTCTTGTCCATCTGAAAAAGGCGATTTCGCTTAACCAATCTGTTAAGGACTGGGCGCGAAGTGATACAGACTTGCAAAAACTGCACGGAGTGCCGGGGTTTGAAGAAATAATAAGAAAAAATGGAGGGATAGAGTAATGCTCCCATTGTCATTCCCGCGAAGGCGGGAATCCAATTACTACTGATGGGGGAATTATGAAAACATATTTTGTCTATATTATAGCAAGTAAGATAAATGGAACTTTGTACATTGGTGTTACATCTAATCTAGTTAAAAGAGTTTATGAGCATAAAAATAAATTGGTCGAAGGTTTTACAAAAAAATATAATGTGCATGTATTAGTTCATTATGAAACAATTGAAGATATAAACAGTGCAATAACAAGGGAAAAACAACTAAAGAAATGGAAAAGGCAGTGGAAGATAGAGTTAATTGAAAAGAATAATCCAAATTGGAGAGACTTATATTATGACATTATTTAGTGGATTCCTGCTTCCGCAGGAATGACAAGGGAGTGCTTTCGTACTTTCGTGTTTTCGTTATTACTTTCCTGGAGTTGGTACAGAGGGTGCTATGAAGAGTTATCGGCTTAAAATAGTATTATTCTTTAATATCGTCATAGTGGGCACATTTGTCCTGATGTATGGTACAGTGGGCCATGGTGCCCGTGTTGCAGGTGAGGAGGGCGTGACACCTGCGGCTCCCAAACCTGCCGAGCCTGCTGCCGGACCGACGGCCGGAAAGCCCGCAGCAGTGAAGCCACCCCCAAAAACCCCTGTTCCCAAAAAGCCTGTCCGGGCTCAGAAGAAAGCGCTCCCCAAAAAAGAGAGCCCTAAAGAGATAATAGCCGGGGCGAAACAAACAGCTGACAGCCGTTATGTGACCATAGATTTTGACAATGTAGATATTGCGCTTTTTATTAAGTTCATCAGCGAGTTGACCGGCAGGAATTTTGTGATCGATAAGGCGGTTAGGGGAAAGGTAACTATTATTTCCCCAACCAAGATTTCAGTAGAAGAGGCATATAAGGTTTTTGAATCGGTCTTGGAGGTGCACGGTTTTACCACCGTGCCTTCGGGACGCGTCACAAAGATCGTGCCAGCAGTCCAGGCCAGATCCAAGAGCATTGAGACACGGTTGCGCAAGGAGGCTATTGATTCCGAAGACAGGGTGGTAACGCAACTGATCCCCCTTGAGTATGCAGATCCCAATGAACTGAAAAAACTTTTTGCACCCTTGATATCAAAGAACAGCGTGATTATCGCGTACCCACCTACCGGCATCCTGATTGTGACCGACGTGCTTTCAAATATCAAACGCCTGCTCCGTATTGTAAAGGCTATTGATGTGGTAGGAATTGGCGAAGAGATATCCGTGGTGCCTCTTGAACATGCCACGGCCAATGTTTTGGTAAAGTCGCTTATGGCTGTATTTCAGACTAAGGTGCGTAGAAAGGGCGCAGCCCTGACTCCCGGTGTCAAAGTTGTAGCCGATGATCGCACCAATTCCCTTGTTATAGGAGCCACTGAGTACGATACCATTAGGGTCAGACAGCTTATTGACCTGTTAGACAAGGAAATCCCGAGGGGCGGGGGGGACATTCACGTCTATTATCTTCAAAATGCCAACGCCGAAGACCTGGCTAAGGTCCTAACAGCCCTTCCTTCAAAGCAGGCAAAAACGCCTGCAAAAGGAAAGGCCCCTATTATTTCCAAAGAAGTCCAGATCGTGGCCGATAAGGCGACCAACTCGTTGGTCATCACCGCCAACAGGGACGACTACGCTATCCTCGAAGACGTGATTAAAAAGTTGGATATCACCCGGCGAATGGTTTACATCGAGGCCCTGCTCATGGAAGTCGATGTGAATAAACAATTCGCTCTTGGCGTACAGTGGCTGGCCGTTGATGATACGGGCAGCCATGATGGCAGGGAGATAGTCTCTTTTGCAGGTTCTACCCCTCCACAGAGTGTGCTTCCAGGTGTTGATCCGAACCGGTAGAATCGTTCTTCCTTCCGGATTTTCCTTGGGAGTTTTGGGGGAGAGCATTACCATTAGCGGGATTCAGTTTCCGAGCATAGGGGCAGTCATACGGGCCTTCCAGAGCGATACCGATGTGCATATCCTATCAACTCCCCAAATTATGACAACAGACAATGAAGAGGCGGAGATCGTGGTTGCAAAAAATATTCCCTTTCTGACCAGGCAGGAGACATCCGTATCAGGGTTAGATTACAGCAATTACGAATTCAAGGATGTGGGTGCAACGCTCAAGATTACACCGCAAATCAACCAGGAAAGGTTTGTCCGTCTGAAGATTTACCAGGAGATATCCCAGGTGGTCGAGCAAGAAGAGATAGGGCTTCCGACCACGCTGAAGCGACAAGCCGAAACCACGGTGATTATAAAAGATGCCCATACCGTGGTGATTGGCGGGTTAATCGATGAAACGCTTACCCAGGGTACTTACCGCGTGCCTTGCCTTGGAAATATCCCTCTCTTGGGCTGGCTTTTCAAATCAGTGGGGAGGACCGGAGATAGAACCAATCTTTTCATATTTCTGACACCTCACATTATCGAAAACCCTGAAGAAGCCCAGAAAGTTTATGAAGAGAAAAAGGAGCAAATCGACAACATCAAGGAAGGCATTATCAAGATGCATAAAAGGCCTGGAGTGAGGAGTCAGAAATAGGAACGTGTCCGTTTTTACGGACACGGGCGACAGATACGTCTTTATCATGAAACCGATCGGAGAGATATTAAAAGATATTTGCGGGCTTTCGGAACAAGCCCTTGCTGACGCGCCCAAAGGGCAAGAACAGAAGGGGGGGCGGATCGGGGAGATGTTGATCCAGCAGAAGGTCATCTCGGAACCGGATCTGTTGAAGGCCCTCAGCGTCCAGTTTGACCTGCCGTTTTTGTCAGACCTTCCCACCGAAGATATGAACACCGATTTTACTGAAAAGGTGCCAATCCAATTTCTCAAAAAATACAAGATGGTCCCGGTGGTCACTTCGAACGAGGTATCTGTTGCTGTCAATGACCCCCTTGTGTTTCAACCTTTGGACGACCTAGGGCTGATCCTGGGATGGAATGAGGTAAAAGTCGTGCTTGCTCCCTATCCGGCTATCCTTTCGGCAATCAATTTTGCCTATGATATGAGCCAGGATTCTGCTGAGCAGGTCATGCAGGATATACATGAGGAAGACAGCGACCGGATCCTTTCCGAAATAGAAGAAATCGGCGATCTTTTGGATGACACAAGTGACGCCCCCATTATCAAATTGGTCAACCTGATACTCTCGCAGGCGGTGAAGTCCCGTGCCAGCGACATTCACATAGAACCCTATCAAGGCAAGCTAAAGGTTCGACACCGTGTGGATGGCATCCTGTACGATATGCTCACTCCCCCCAAACACATTCAGTCAACTCTTGTTTCCCGAATCAAGATTATGGCCAAACTGAACATCGCCGAAAAAAGGCTTCCCCAGGATGGCCGGATGGAAATCAGGATCGCCGATAAGAATGTGGATATTCGCGTTTCTACCCTTCCTACCGCCTTTGGCGAGCGTGTGGTTTTGAGGCTGCTTGACAAAGCAAGCGTGCTGCTCAAACTCTCTGACCTTGGACTGCCTGAAGAGAGACTTAAGCTTATTAACGATCTCATCCGACTTCCCCACGGCATTATCTTGGTTACAGGTCCCACGGGGAGCGGCAAGACCACCACCCTTTATGCCGCCCTTACAATGATCAACAATACGGACATTAATATCATCACCATAGAAGATCCAGTTGAATACCAGATTGAGGGAATCGGCCAGATCCAGGTCATCCCGAAAATCGGACTAACCTTTGCCAAAGGGCTCCGCTCGATTGTGCGGCAAGACCCGGACGTCATCTTGGTGGGTGAGATCAGAGATCTGGAAACCGCAGAAATTGCAATACAGTCCGCTCTCACTGGACACCTGGTATTTTCCACCCTTCATACAAACGATTCGGCGAGCGCGGTGACGCGGCTTATTGACATGGGAATAGAGCCCTTTCTGGTCAGCTCTTCGGTGGTTGCCATACTGGCCCAGCGATTGGTGCGTGTCATCTGCAATAATTGCAAAGAGTCGTACACTCCTGACGAAGAATCCATAGAAAAGATCGGTATAACCCCTGAGATGCTTGCCGGCAGAAAGATATACCGTGGCAAAGGTTGCCCTTTGTGCCTTGACACGGGCTACAAAGGGAGAGCCGGTATTTTTGAGCTAATGATGCTTGACGACACAATAAAAAATATCTTACTGAAGACCTCGGATGCCAATGCAATAAAGCACAAGGCCATTGGGCAGGGGATGATTACCCTCCGCCAGGACGGGGCACAGAAGGTCTTAGAGGGGATTACCACCATCGAAGAGGTATTTCGAATAACCCAGCAATAGAACGCCTTGGTGTGATGACTTCACTGAGCAATTATCAAGCCTTTTGCACAATCGTTATGTCTCGTTTGGGATAGGGAATTTCTATCCCCTCTCTGTCAAATGCTTCCTTTACCTTGTCGGTTATATTGGATATGGTATCCATCCGCCTTCGGGCATCCTTGATCCAGACCCGCAGTTGAAGGTCCACCGATGATTCACCGAATTGCCTAACCACAACCCTTGGCGGTGGATCAGTCACGATCCATTCTGCTGTTTTTGCCACTTCCACTATAACAGATTTGGCCTTTTTGATATCGGTATCGTACGAAACGCCGATGTTTATTCGAACGCGGATATCCGAAGAGATGGTCGTGTAGTTCACAATATCACGCATCATGATCTCGTTGTTAGGGATTATTATTACAATGTTGTCTGTAGTTCGGATCTTTGTGGCCCTCAGACCGATATCGATCACATCTCCCCAGGTGGCCGAACCTTGCGGCGAGGTCCACACTTCGATCCTGTCACCAATTTCAAACGGCCGGTCAATAATCAGCAAAATGCCCGCTATGAGATTCGACAGGGTATCCTTTGCCGCAAAGCCCACAGCAATGCCGGCAATGCCGGCTCCAGCCACTATGGGGACCACATTGATCCCCAACACATCAAGGGCAAACAAAATGGCAATGGCAAAGATGATAATGCCTGAGAATTTGTTTAGAAGATCAAAGACAATGTCGTCTATCTTGGTCTTGCTTTTCTTGATGAAATTTTCCTGAAGGTAGCTAAGCACAAGCAGTGTGAAATCCTTAACCGGTATTGCCAAAAGTATAATCAGGGCTGCATAAAACACTTTTTCCAGAATAGGAATCCTGAGGAGATTCACCAGATAGATCCCGCACAGAAATATCAGGGCATACCCAATAGCCCTCTGAATCAGGTCAAAGATCTGATCGTGGAAACGCAAAAATTCATATTTCTGGAACCTCTTTCTGGCCCGTTTCATCAAACGTTTTAAAATAGCCCAGGCAAGAAAAGCCCCCAACAGGACCGAGCCTGCCTTGCCAAGCGCAGGATAAATGGCCACCCATTTTGAAAGAATAACAGCGGATATCCCTTCAAATAGATGTTTCAGATAATCCAGCATCTGCTTAACCTCCGTGACCCCTTAGTCTGAGCTTGCGCCACTCTTTGAGCCTTTCCTTGATGACCTTCTCATAGCCCCTGCCTGTAGGCTCATAGTAAACATGGCCTCTGAGTTTTTGAGGCAAATATTCCTGAGGCACGTATGCATCTGCAAAATCATGAGCATACTTGTAATCTTTGCCGTAGCCAAGGTCCTTCATCAATTTTGTTGGAGCATTTCGGATGTGAAGGGGCGCGGGAAGGGTGCCGGTCCGGCTGATCGTATGTTTCACCCTGCCGTAACCTTCGTAAAGGGCATTGCTCTTTGGGGCCGTTGCAAGATAAACAGCGGCCTGGGCCAGGGCCAGATCGCCTTCTGGAAGCCCGACAAATTGAAATGCCTGCATGGCAGATACAGCCACGGAGAGTGCCCTGGGATCAGCATTTCCGATGTCTTCAGAGGCAAACCTGACCATCCGCCGGACAACATAAAGCGGGTCTTCGCCGGCAGCAAGCATCCGACCAAGCCAGTAGAGGGCGGCATCCGGATCACTGCCTCGCAGGCTTTTGTGAAAGGCTGAAATAAGGTTATAGTGCTCTTCGCCGTGTTTGTCGTACTGAAGGGCTTTCATCTGTAAGGCAGCTTCGGTCACAGCAAGCGTTATCTTTCTTTCACTTACATCCTTTTCCCGCACAAGAGATGCAGCCGCCTCCAGATTGTTCAGGACTGTGCGGGCATCTCCGTTTGCTGTCCAGATCATATGTTTTAGGGCATCCGGTTCAACGTGTAATGAGAGTGCCCCAAGCCCCTTTTCTTTATCGCTTAAAGCCCGCCTTATGATGATTGATAGTTCCTCATCAGAAAACGGCTTGAGTACCAATATCCTCGCCCTTGAAAGAAGAGGGGAAATCACTTCAAAAGAGGGGTTTTCAGTCGTTGCGCCAATCAGCGTGATCAGGCCGCTTTCTACGTGTGGAAGGAAGGCATCCTGCTGGGCCTTGTTAAACCGATGAATCTCATCAACAAACAGGACTGTCTTTTTCTTGTGGTAGCGCTGTTGCGCCCTGGCTTCATCTATGACCGCCCTGATCTCTTTCACCCCGGAAAGCACGGCAGAGAAAGTCTCAAAATGAGACTTTCTCTCGCCGGCCATGATACGGGCTAAGGTCGTCTTACCCGAACCCGGAGGCCCCCAGAAAATCACGGAAAACAGCCTGTCCTCGTCTATGGCCCGACGCAGCAAACTGTCCTTGCCAATAAGATGGACCTGACCTACAAAGGCTTCAAGCGTCTTCGGTCGCATTCTCTCTGCCAAAGGACGGGCAG
>JAIWEZ010000011.1:0-14339 GCA_048631945.1 Gammaproteobacteria bacterium
AGCTGTACCCGCCCAAGTCCTGCCCCCCAACTGTCACCTGCCTGTTTTCGGTACCCCTTACGTAGCGTCTCAATCATCTCCTGGATTCCGTATTTTGTATCGCCTACAGTGCACACCGGCAGGAGCTCAATAACAGAGTTAGTTACAAATGCGCCATCAAATTGCTTCAAATCCGCAGTCGTGATTATCGATTCCCTGAGGGTGAAGCCAAGCGTGCCGGCAACCTTTATGATCTGCTTGCGCGTGACACCCGGCAGGAGCCCTGCTTCTTGTGGCGGGGTCAAGATATGCCCCTTGCTCAAGAAGAATACGTTCGTTATGCTTCCTTCAGTGATCTCGCCACGCTCATTAGTAAAGAGTGCGTCAAAGAATCCTTGCGCTCGGGCCCAGGTGAATACAAAGATGTTTTCCAGGTAGGAGGTCGTCTTGAACCGCACGAGGGGAGAACCGGAGTACCTCTGAATGGGGGCCATACCCAATTTAACCCCCATACCCTGCTGGAAATTCACCTCTTTCAAAGGCTCCCACGATGTCCGGAATTCCGTCTTCTCCACACCGTGCTCCCCGTGGCAAATAAGGCTTAGCCGCAGGCGGGACTCAGTGTCGTGGGGAATTTCATCCAGGGCAAATCTCAAGGCGTCTGCGGCTTCACTTCTAGAAAAGGGAAAGGCAAAAAATCTACACCCCTCGGCCATTCGGTCCAAATGGTCTTCCACAAAGGCGAGCCTTCTGCCCTTGTAGACCCGAAATGTTTCAAACAAGCCTTCACCAAAGAGAAGTGTCCGGTTTTTCATCTGCAGCTCGTCACTGAGCAAAGGGATATGTTTGCCTTGTCTCTATCTTTCATGACTGGCGAACTTCGAACCTGGGCTCTAGCTTTTCCATCTTCTTTACGATCCCGCCGTATTCAAGTTCAGAGTAAGGGAGCATGGCCGCACCAGAAAAGCCCTGTTCCCTGATTTCACAGGCCTTGCGGGAAGCCTTGTCGCGCACATAATCCCAGAATGGGTGGTCAAAGGCGTCGGCAGGATGCGTCAACTTTCCGTTGTGCACGCAAAAGGCCATGCACGAGACAATCGGTGGACCATCAAAAAAAGAGATGGTGCTGTTGCGCTTCACAGGCATTAAAGGGCCTGTATGGCTTCCGCGCATGAATCCTGCCACATAGTGACATATGTTGAAGGGCGCAAGCACTTCACCAGTTGCTGGAAAGGAACCTTGAACGCGCACCAGCATCACCGGATCGTCTTTTCCCGTATACTTGCCAGCAATATTATGAAGGCGTGTCGTGCTCACAGAGACGACCTGTTCTCCGTCTTGACGGGAATGTATCGACTCCACTACAAAGCGCTGATTATCCCTCAAAAGGGCTGCAATATCGTAGATGTCTTCCGGTGTATTCAGCTCGATAATCCTGTCACCTTCGGTATAGGAAACATCCATTATGGTAAACTTGAACCCCTTTTCCATTTTTGGCGCCAGGATCAAACCCGAATTGTACATTGGGTCCGCAAAGGCCAGGTAGATAGGCAGATTATAGGCGCCCGGATCGGTCTTGTCAGCGGCAAACATCAGGAAGGGCTCGGCAGGACGCTCTTCAAACTCAATCTCGGCAACTGCGGGACCCATCCCCTTTACATTACCCGCAAAGGCATCCTTCAAGAGATCCTGGCCCGCACCATAAAGGCCTTGTTGCTTGGCCCTCTTGGTCCCTTCCAGAAACGCGTCCCATGCCAGCTTATGGACCTGTTCGTTCAAAACGCCCTGTTGGTGGGAGATCAGCAGCGCAATGTCATCCCCTGTGCTGGAGATAAATACATCATTAACAATCCCACGGGAGGCGTCTTCTACATACTCTTTCACAACAGAAAACAATTGCCTGCTGGGGGCGATGTGCCCTCCTACGCTGCCAATGTCGGCTTTGATGATGCTAAGTGTGGTTTTCATGAAGTCCTCCTTTCATGCCCGCCAACTGCAACTTGGCTGCTTGCCAGTCAAATCGGGCTATTAAGATTTTAAGAACGTAAACTATTTGAGTCAAGATGTTCTGAAAACCAAAATATGGGATCAAGGGCAACAGTTTCAGCATCTTTCCCATACACAGGAAGAATACTGCGCAACATCTTATGAGTCTTGATCCCCTGTTCATTTACTCTATTTGAGACCACCTGAAATACGACAATCAATTCTCTAAAAGTCAATTCTTCTTGGAAAGCCTTCCAGATCTCTTCAGCTTCCTCAGCTTGATATATCCTCTGCTTTACCCTGGCTAAAGATTCACTGGACAATGTGCGGTGTTTAATCAGGGCATTCCTACTCTCTTCATCCAGCACCTTCATGGCCATAACTTCCTTTGTTGCCTTCCGGTTATGTGTCCTGATCAGATCAAATAGATTAGTCCCTCCATAGCTGGCAATGGTCTTTGCCATCGTATTAGCCATCAATTCCCTCACTAACTGCCAGAGTTCTTTTCCTTGCATATGTGCAGTTAGTCTGCCTAGGGCCAGAGATTGGGAAAGAATCGCGTTCATGCCTAACTGCCCCTTGACCATCACAACCTGTTCCTTTTGCTCTTGGGTGGCATCAGCAGAGATCTTACCTCGCTGCCGAGCAACCTCAAGCTCCAGTTCAAGTAGTTCTGAGTCTATCTCAAACAGGCCTCCTAAATCAGAAAGCCTCTTGCCCACAAAAGTACCAGCTAAAACTATATTGGCATAATCTTGGGCATTGAGACAGCCCCGGCCAGCTTCGTACTCTATTACGTTCTCTCCTATCATAATCTTTCCTTCTTTGGGATAACGCAGAGCCCTGCGGTAGAGTTCGCTTAATTTGGAATCATTAATATCAGCTACCTTTTCTCCTACACCCCTCTTAAAGCGATAGGTATTATCACCCTTAACATAAACCAGAATCTGGTCTGTTTCTTCTCTGGAACTAATACCTATTTCCCTGAGCATATAAGGTTCAATGACACTATCCACCAAGTGTATTGCCTCAGTAGTGCCCGCGGAAGTTCCTAACGGGGTGGCACCAGTAAAGGTCCAGAAATTCTCGAACCTTTTACTGCCCGGTATGCCAAAAGATATTTCAATGTTAATGGTAGGAATACCCGCATTGGTAGGCACTTCAGAGGCAGCGACCTCAGTAATGCTTAGTTCATTGAGCAGTTCATCTAGTTTTAGTTCTAGATCCTTAACCTTATCAGCAGATAAACTCTCTCTGATTCTCTTTTCAGCTTGTTCTTGCGCTTTCTTGATTGTCTTGGCCATTAAGCTTAAGACAGCGTCGTATTTGACCAAACGCTCAGTGTTGGCACCGCCACCGCACTTCATACCCATAGCATCTGCCCCCAAAGCAAGATGGGCTTCCATGGTTTCGTTGGGTGATTTGGAACGATGGGAGATGATCAACTCTAACCCCTTAGCGTAGGCAACGAGCATCGCAAGTACGGTTTCAGTTAAGGTTCCAATCTGATTGGCCTTGGTCAATAGAGCATTAATGATTCCTTTCTTCCCGGACCTTTCACGAATCACATCACATTTGTCCTCGATAATAGCATCATTGGTAGTAACATTATCGTCTCCTACCACGAATATATGTGTATCGCCAAAGTCATCCATCAGAAGCGCCCAGCCTTGGTCATCTTTTTCGGAGAAACCATCCTCAATAGAGATAATGGGTATGTCATCTCCAACAATGGCCTTTCTAAATATTGCGCGGATATCTTCCTTATCTAATATGACTTCTCGATCAGTAAATCTCCAGGCAAAATATTCACCTACAGCCTCTTCTTGACCCGAGACTTTTCGAAATTCCTTTTCCAGTTCGGCCATGGCCCCATCCAAACCAATGGCCACCTCTTCACCTGGTAAGTATCCACACTCCATAATTGCCTGCTTCATCATTCTCCAAAGTCTCTGCACCGGTAGCTCCTCTAGCTCCGGTCTAATATAGGGCGCAAGACCTCCTTCAAGTCCTATGCCCATAACACGGCACCCTTCGGCATTTTCAATAATCCTTTGCAGGCGGGCCTGTAGTTTTACGGTCATCTCCTGGAACTCTTTATAGTCGGTATACTTCAAAGGAATGAACATTGATTCTTGAAGGCTAACGTTTGATTCCGGATACTGGGCCTCAGTATGAGCCCCGCCCATGCCGGAATTCCTGAATTGCCACGGTGCACGCAATTTGGTGATTGTACTGCCAGGATTCTTAAACGTAACTTCATGGCTCCTTGTGGTAAGCATCCTCACCTTTACCTTTGCCATCCTGTTAAACCAAGACTCCTCTTCAGCCAGCCTTTTTTCAATCTGTTCCTCGTATTTTTGAGCCAGCGTTTCCTCTTCTTCGAATTTTCTTAGCTTGCCGGGATCGGCCAAGAGGCGATCTAAGCCAGTAATAGTGGCATTGGAAAGAGATAGTTTCCCAACAAGGATTAAACCCCAAATAGACAATGCCCATTCTGAACTCATCAGACCGGGAGTGTAAGCACCTACGGCAATACCAATAATCAACAAAGTACTAAGCATAAGATATCTCTTTGCCCAACGGCCACTCTCTCTCGGGCCGGCTGCTTCCACCTGTAAATTCTCCGGAGCATCAGGACGAAAATCCGCCATGAAAAAATTGAATCCCTTAACAAGTCCTTTAAATAGAGGATTCTTGCCTCTGTAAACCTCTTCTAAAGGCAAGGAGGTCTTTCTTACGCCACCAAATCTACCCCAAGGAATCAACAACATCTCTAATTCCCAGGCAAGTCTCTTTAATCCCTTCTGTCTTAGTTTGTCTTGAGGAGTTAAGTAACCGTGCTGTTTCACTATATCCGTAATTTGGCGGTCTCGCCTGGGATCTTTGACGTCCCCTTTCTGTTCTACCATGGCCCTGAGACTACCAGCTACCTCTTCAGGAATTTGTAATCTTCGTATCTGGGACTCTACAAAATCTTTATTGACAACTCTAATGTTTAAGGCGTTCAACTCCACGGCCTCAAGATAGTGGCCTCTTTCGTGGTGATAGATCCCTAAATGCCAGCTTAAATAAGCAGTGATTAATTCAACTTCCAAGAGTAACCAGATGTTAGAAAAATTAATGGAGAATAAAGGCATGATGCCTAAAGGATGGAGGATTCCGGCAATAATGTATTCATTTATGTAATAAGGGAAGAGGAAGGCTGCATGCACAGACATAAACATGTGCACGCCTAAGACATGGTGTTTGGTAAGGAAGGAACCTTTCATCACAGAGACATCCCGATCAATTTGTCAATTTCCTCATCATCATTCGATGCGAGACTTTTTTTCCGGGAACTGGGTACATCTTGCTCTGTATGACTCACTGCATCGGGAAAAACAAATTTTACAGAGCCTTGATAAATGTTCCCCGTTGTTCCATCAATAGTTAGTTCATCACCATCCCTCAAAATTTGACGTCCCAGCCTGACCAGACCTCTCTCGATATCTATTTCCATATCATCTACCATTGTTACATAGGGCCTTCCTAAACTACGACACCAAGCAGCATAATGCTGAGCTGTTCCACCATGGGCAGTTAATACACCAATTTCTCGTGAGTAACGGTCCTGCATTTCTCTGCCTGGAGTATATTCTAAAACCAAAATCGCATTCTGTCCTTTCTCAGTATATTCCAAGGCTTTTTCTATACTGAGAGCAACCCCTCCGGTAATCGCTCCTCCTGAAACACCAGTCCCTTTAGAGAGCGGTTTCTCTCTTGAGTCAACTGTGGGTAATCCTGAGACTTTTTCATTTAGGTATTTGCCTGCTTGATCGTCGGTCAAAATCCCTTCCTCAACCATATCCCAAAATGCACGTTTCATTGCTTCAGGATTGAGACGGGCGGACCTTGCCTGAAGGAAAGAAGTTTTACCCCGCTGGTTGGTCAATTCTATTTCTGTAGGGCCAAATTCTTTTTCTAAGGCCCGACGTACTTTTTTCAGAAATGCCTCATCTTTTTCGGGCAGAACACGCTGAGCCTCTAAAGTCCTTTTGCGGGAAACTAGATCTTCTCCTTGCCGCCCAAAAAGAACTTCTGCCTGTAAATTAGGGCCGCCGTCTCGAGTATCTCTCGTATGCACTACAGCAGTGTATGAATTGTCTAAATTGCCAAATACCATATCTTGAATAATCACACTTAAGAACCAATCGGATGGTATACCATGTAAAGCACAGCTAATTTGAACGGTGCTTTTTATGGAATGATACATTATTTTATCTACGATATCTTCAATTTGTTGCCAGGGATCATCGGGGATGCGAATCTGGTCTTCTAAAGCCAACTCTTTATAATAGGCTAACAGGTGCTCTAACTCTTCTGCGCTCGCGTTTTGGGGTATAACCACATAATCAATAGGATACAAAGTATCAGCCATCAGATCATAGTAGCTTCGCATAAATCTTATATAACATTCCAAAGCAAACTTGCGATTATACCTTTTTTCTAGTGGCTGCATTACCTTTTGGTTCATTCCAACATTAGTTACCGTTGGAAATGCTCCGGGCATTGATACTGGGAAACTTGAGCGGAGAGATAAAATTAAAGGGTTCTCTGAATCACCTATTTTTTTACCCGTTCTTTTCTCTAAGGCACGTAATTGCTGTTTGATTGTACCTCTTAAAGTATCGGGCAAAGACGTTTTTTTTCTATCTGCAACCACAACAAAGCCATCTGGCACAGGGAGGTCTAGATTAATTACAGCGGACAAACCATGAGCCTTTGTACCTACTGTTTGTTTCTCAAAAGCTTTGCACTCTTTTAAGGGTATAGCTATCGCGCTCCAAGTTGGCTGAGGCACATTGGCTATGGTAGCTACATCTTTTTGCAGGACGGGATCTAAACTAAGACCCTCAACAAATTCAGATTCTTCAGCCAAGTTCTTAAAAAAATCCTCAACCCTGACAATAAATCTTTCTCCAAATTGCCTGATAGCCGTAGCCCTTAATAAATCTTGCACAAAAGCGAGGGATTCAGGACTATCCTTAACACTCTCTTTACGCTCCTTTTCACCTACAGCTTCAACTCTCCATTTATATTCTTCTTCCAGGTCCTGAATTATCTCAGCTATAAGTAATCTTATCTGATGAATAAACCCATATGCTCTTGCGCAATCACATGGACCATATGCCGCTTTCAGGGACATGACAAAAAGGTGGTGCGCAAAAAAGGCAAGATTCCTATCGCCAAAACCACTCAATACTGCATTTTCTCCGATAATGTAAACCGCTGCGAGAGCTCTTGAAAATTGCGTGGAAAGTGTCGCTACAGACGCATCATGTAGGTTCTTGAAAATTAATTTGAATACATCGGCAGAATAATCATTTATCATCCTTTCTAAAACAATATCCACCTCCATGAACTTTATGGCATCCTGCGAGGCACTTTCTGCTTTTTCTATATGTGCACCATAACGACGAACATTGCTGTGGTTCATTGTGTCTGCTTGCCGCATCTTAGAATCAATCTTTGGGCTTAATTCTTCACGTAAACCCGTTAAATCCAGGAGTGCCTGTAATTCCTCGCCCCTTTTGAATTTCGTATTTGCCTGCTCAACTCTTTTTTCAAGATGTCCGTCAAAAGCCAATTCATCAGCATCTAAGATGAATCCCTTGTCTCTTGTGGACAATTTTTCAGTAATACTCAATAATTCTTTTAGCGCTTGAGTAACTCTGGGATCAAAAGTGCCACCAGTGCCGCTTGGCCTTCGCTGATGATTATTCTCCAATATTCTTCTTAAATCGCCTGGACTTAATAGATCCTGTCCCTTATGTGTACTAACATTAACCTCATGCTCAGCAATTCTGCACAACCTATCTATGCGCTCTATCTTAGAACTTGACAAGTAAAAGGTGTCTTTTAGTATCTGACGTATCAAAGGATATAATTTGTGACTTACTTTTATCCCGGAAACCGCTTTTTTCAAAGACTCTTTTACTACGCGATAAAAAGTCACTTCCTCATGAGAGGGAGGACCTTCTCTGTGGGGAGGATTTAGCCTTATATATGTTATAATATTTTTTAGAACAGGGATGGCGAAGTGGAGATGAGACTTCTTTAGACTTCTTAAATGATCCAATATCTCATCTCTGGTCCCCATGATTGTTTCTTCTGATACCCTTTTGCTTATGTTGAGGGTATTTACGATTTCTTTTTCATATTCTGGAAAGAATTTGAATTCGGGTAAAACCTCGTTTACAAAACGTAGTAATTCATCCTTACCAACTTTTCTTTTGATAGCCTTAATAACAAGGCTCTTTAATTCTTCCTCAAGCCTCGCACGATCCGGCTGTGGTAAGCTGCTAACCATAGTTGCAATATCGCGAGCAGTATATTCACTGGCAACCAGTTGGCTCTCATAACCATGAATTAAATAAGAGATAACCTCTCGTTTTTCAGAAATATTCTTCATCATTTTGACAGCATCAAATAGATCTTTGGACCACACTATTATGCTGTTTATGTTTGCGTGTCCGTTTTTTTTCAGAACGTTAATGAGAGCGGAAGCGGATAATAAAGACTTGTCCGTAAAAGACGCGGCTTTACCTTCTTCTGCGAAGACCCGACGGGCACGCCTGTGGTGCTTTTTTGATTTTCGAGCTTTGATTGACGCCTTTCGGCCTATTTTTGCATTGACCAACGAGGCTGCCCGTGAAACTCTGACCCTCGAGTTATTGGTTTTGCTTTCAACTATTTTTCTAATTAATTCGTTAATTAATTCTTCAATATTTTTCATAACTTGGCATACTTAGTTGTATCTTCTCAAAAAGTTGGGGTTGATCATATTTTGCGACTATTCGCGGGAATGACGATTGGGTGTAAGTGGCTGTCATTTCGACCGCAGGGCCCGCCCTGGCGCGACAGCTTTAGCATTGATGTCAGCCCCCGTCATCCCGGTCTGGGCCAGGGAGAAATCTTTATAAGCTACTGTTGCAAACAGGATTTCTTGCTACGCTCGCAATGACAAAATGGGGGGACCAAACACTTACATCCAGTACCTATTACCCGAACTTATTGAGAAGTTACATTACGAGCTGAACACCAAAAAGAATCAGGGACTTTAGATATCTGGTCAGAAATAATGGGAAATGATCAGTTAAAATCCGTAGCTTTCCATGGCAGCTTAAGAACTGGTTTGTCTTTATCCGGCTAATATGTTGGGGGCTCCTAACGGAATGACAACTCTCCGTTAGGAGCTAGGTAGGCAGATTTTCAGGTTCTTTTCCACTGAAATCATCCTTGATTGACATCAAGCCATGCCAGGGAGCAACCTGACTACAGAATTCCCCTATACTTGGGGTTGACGGGTCATACGGAGATTCAAGTTAGTTCGCTTCGCTCACAATTGGCCCGCCCTGCCCGCCCTGGCGCGACAGAAGTTGGACAATGCCCAAGGGGAAAAACCCGGTCTGGGCCAGGGGCGCGACATCAGAATAATATCCGGTGCCATGTGAAAACCCGGTCTGGGCCAGGGAATACTGGAATAGTGGAAGGTTGGGTGTAAGAGGATCTTGGTCCTTTTTTCTTTTACATCGTTCCAATATGAGCGCAAGCTTCACTTCGTGTCCATCATTCCATTATTCCCTGATCGAACTCGCAATAGCGCCAATTCAGCCGTCGTAGCCTACGGCTACTTTGGCGAAGTCGGCTAAATATCTATAACTTCAATAGGTTGCAGAAATTCCGAAACGTTTAATTTAGGATACCAGCAAGGCGCGCTTTTGTCAAGGACTCCAAAGGGTAACGGGACCAAGGGGGCGTCCCCTACTTTTCACGGCTTTATCCCCAGTGCCATCATAGAAGCCCTTGCCTTAATGATACTTTCTTCATATTCGAGTTCAGGATCCGAGTCGGCGACTATGCCTCCTCCCACCCCAAGGATTCCGCTTCCATTATACAGTTCAAGGGTTCGAATAGCTACGTTCATCACCATCTTATTCTGAAATAGATATCCAATCGCTCCACAGTACACACCTCGCTGGTGGGGTTCAAGTTCATAGATGATTTCCATGGCCCTTTTCTTGGGAGCACCAGTGATAGAACCTGGTGGAAAGGTAGCGCGGATGATGTCACAGAACTGGGTATCACTTGTAGCTGTCCCGCTCACATATGAAACCATTTGATAAACGGTGTCATATGCCTCAACGACATACAGTCTTGGAACCTTTATGGAACCGTACACACAAAATCGCCCCAGGTCGTTTCTCATAAGGTCCACAATCATAACGTTTTCCGCCTGATCTTTTTCACTCTCTTTGAGTTCTCGCCTCAATCTCCTGTCAACCCCGGCTTGCTGAGACCTTCTTCTCGTACCCTTCATAGGCTTGCTCAGAACCCTTTTGTTGTCTAAACGTAAGAAGAGCTCAGGGCTGCCGGAAATGACCAGCCCCTCTCCCATGTTGACGAAGGCTGCATAGGAGACGGGCTGGATCTCCTTGAGACGCAGGTACAAGTCAAATGAATCGCCGGAGCAGGTGAAATAGGCTCTTTGGGTATAGTTTATCTGATAGACATCACCCGCCCTGATGTAATCAAGCACGCGCCGCACATTTTCAAGGTAAGTGGTCTTGCTCTGGTTAAAACCGATCATTTTGCTGGAGCCGGCTTGCCGATTCTCTCTGGGCAACTTGGGCAGGACAAGGGGCCTGTCTTTGTGCCAATGAGACCAGGTCTTTCGGATATGGTCAAAGACGAGAAATTGTGGATAGGCGGCAAGATAGATGTCAGGATTCTTTGTATCCTTTGGGCTGGGGGCTGGAAGGTCTTCTATCCACTGACAGGCCTCATATCCTATGTAGCCGGCTATAAAGTATTCCTGACAATGGGAGGATATGAAAGCAAAAAAATCGTCCTTATTAAGCTTCGGAATGTTTCCGCTGAAGACCCTTTCCGGCTCCCACGCGATGAATGAGTAACGTTCCGTCAAGGAAGGTTTCTGGCTCTCCAAAAAAATAGCGCCCGGCTCACGATAAAGGGCGCTAAAAACAGTACAGGGATCGGCTTCGATTCTCAGGCTTGTTTTCTCCATGGGGAGATATTCGATTTCGGAGACTATCCTATTTTACCAGTTCCCCATCCCAAGTATTGAGTGCCAAAATCGATCTCGCGTTCGACCTTGACAGCGCAGACCTTGAACTCCGGTATTTTTGCCACAGGATCCAAAGCGCCATGGGTCAGCAAATTAGTTCTGGTTTCAGGATAATGGAAGGTCATTGAAACAACACCAGGTGGGGTAGTCTGAGTAATCTTTGCCTTGGCCTGAACAGTCCCCCGCTTTGAGGTCACCTTTACAGCGTCGCCGTTTTCAATCTCCAGGGGAGCCGCATCAACAGGATTAATCTCCACCCGTTCTTCACCGCGCAACACATTCATCCCATCTACCTTGCGTGACAGCGTGCTGTGGAAATGAAAGTAACTTCGTCTTGTGGTCAGAATAAAAGGGTACTCGTGGCTGACCACCTCAGCCGGTGGCGTGTACGAGATGGGCGCAAATTGTCCTCGACCGCTGGGGGTACTAAATTTTTCTGCAAAAAGATAAGGTGTCCCGGGATGATCTAGATCAGGGCACGGCCATTGGAGACCAACCTTGCTAATGCGGCCATAGGTAATACCGCCATAACTCGGAGTCAGACCACGGATCTCTTCCATGATTTCTTCCGGACTGTTGAAATCAAAGCCTTTGGCTCCCATGTTTTTCGCAAGGTCGCGGATGATCACCCAGTCAGGACGGCTATTGCCCACAGGCTCTATGGCCTTGCGTACGCGTTGTACTCTCCGTTCCGTATTCGTAAAGGTTCCGTCCTTTTCAGCAAAGCTAGCCGCTGGTAGGACCACATCGGCCATCTGGGCCGTCTCCGTGAGAAAGAGATCCTGCACTACAAGCAGTTCCAGGCGTGAGATGGCTTCCTCGACAAAACTCGTGTTAGCTTCTGAAACTATAGGATTCTCACCCATGATGTAAAGGGCTTTCACTTTGCCTGCATGCACGCTTTCAAAGAGTTCGGTCAAAACCAACCCCGGTGATGGATTGAGTTGGCAGTTCCAGGCCTTCTCGAATTTCTTCCGGATTTTTTGATCCTCAACCTTCTGGTAACCAGGCAACACATTTGGGAGAGCGCCCATGTCACAGGCTCCTTGGACGTTGTTTTGTCCCCTGAGCGGATTGACCCCTGAAGAAGGCTTGCCGATGTTACCCGTGAGGAGCGCCAGGTTGGCCACTGCCCTCACATTATCTGTGCCATGGGAATGCTGGGTAATCCCCATGGCATAAAGGATGGTTGCCGGGGAAAAGGTGGCATACATTCTGGCAGCTTCGACAATCTTCTGGGCAGGGACACCGGTAATTTGCTCCGCCTCCGCCAGATCACCATCCTTCACCGCTGCCTCCAAGGCTTCGAAACCGTCACACCGTTCTTTCACAAAAGAGGTATCAAATAGTTTCTTTTTGATAATGACACGCGCCATGGCGTTTAGTAGGGCAACATCCGTACCGGGTTCATGTCTTATCCAGACATCCGCCATGCGGCGCAGCACTGTTCGTCGCGGATCGGCCGCGATCAGCTTAGCGCCCTGTTTGACCGCCCTGACAATCTGTCTACCTATGATGGGATGTGCGGCCGTTGTATTGCTCCCTATGACGAAAATGCAAGCAGCCTCTCCGATTTCAGAAACGGCGTTTGTCATGGCACCGCTACCCAGGGCGGCGGCCAGACCGGCCACCGTTGGCGAGTGTCAGAGACGAGCGCAGTGGTCGATATTGTTTGTCCCCATGACTACCCTGACAAACTTTTGAAAGAGATAGTTTTCTTCATTGGTGCACTTGGCAGAAGAAAGAGCAGCAAACTGGTCCCCTTTGTAATGAACCAAAGTGCTTGCCAAATACTTGATCGCCTGCTCCCAACTGACCTCAACAAACTCTCCCCTCTCCTTTACAAGGGGTCTTGTTAAGAGTTTGCCCGACTCTGCTGCGCCATTGATGCCTTGCGGTTTGCTTTCAAGGGGATCGTATGCCCGCACAAGCGGGGAAGATAACCGGTCAGGGCTGTGAACAAAGCGATAACCAGAGCGCCCTCGAACACAAAGCTCTCCCCGGTTGACAGGGTTGCTGTGATCACCTCTGGCCTTCACAATGGTGTCGCCACGCACGCCGAGATAGAGTCCACAGCCTACACCGCAGTAAGCACAAGTAGTTTTTACTTCCCGGGTAGGATGTTTTACATCTTTGGGGATTAAAGCCCCCACCGGACAGCGCTCAACGCATTCCCCGCAAGAGACACAGGCTGATTCCTTGAACGGCTGATCACCAAAGGTGCTGACCTTGAGGTCGTAACCCCGATAGGCCATGTTAATAGCGTCAACACCCACAATCTCCCGGCAGGTTCGGATGCATATGCCACAATGTATACACTTATTGGGGTTAAAGTCGAAGAAGGGATTACTGGTATCTACTGGAAGATCCTTAGCCACGCGATTTAAACGATTGAAGCGTCTCTCATCGAAACCGATACGATTGACCAGCGCTTGCAGACGGCATGCACCGCTCTTTGGACACAGCAGGCAGTTGAAGTCATGATCACTCAGGATGAGTTCAAGGGTCACCCGGCGAACCTGATCAATCTCCGCATCATCCGTGATGACCACCATCCCATCCTCAACAGGCGTACGGCAGGCAGGATGAAGCTTTTTCTTCTTTTCAATCTTAACGAGGCATATGCGACAAGCACCCTCTGAAGTGAGGCCAGGATAATGGCATAATGTAGGGATGAAAATCCCCGCACTTCCGGCCGCCTCCAGGATGGTCATCCCTTCCCGGGCCTTCACTTCCACACCGTTCATAGTCAGGGTCACATTTTTTGTCATTACTTAATGCTCACTTATCCGGCCTGAAATACATTCCACAGCGTTAAACTTGCGAGGACAGGCGTGCATACACGAGCCGCACTTGATGCACTTACTCTGATCGATTTCATGAACCTGCCTTTTTCCACCTATGATGGCATCAACCGGACAGGCCTTAAGGCACAGCATGCATGCCTTACACCTGTATTCCTTGATACGATAAGAGATCAGAGGCCTGCACACGAGGGCCCGGCAGCGCTTCTCGTGTATGTGTTCTTCATATTCCTCTCTAAAATACTTGATTGTAGAAATGACCGGATTCGGAACCGTTTGTCCTAGACCGCATATAGAACCTGCCGTCACGGCCTCAGCCAGCTCCAACAGGATTTCCACATCATGGGGTCTGCCCTCCCCACTGGTGATATCGTCCAGTATTTCAAACATCTGTCTTGTGCCCAGCTTGCATAACGTGCACTGGCCGCAGGACTCATTTT
>JAIWEZ010000011.1:14349-17542 GCA_048631945.1 Gammaproteobacteria bacterium
ATGTTCAGTATTTCACATGTCTGTATTGTGACTATCTTTCTTACAGTTCTCGGGCATCAGGAATCAGTTTGTGCTAAATCAAGAAAAAAGTGAGCCATGTTCACCATGCAGGTTCTCTCATCCATGACAAGCATTCCACCAGAGCCCATGATGGAACCCACACGGGCTAATGACTCATAGTCCACCGGCAGATCCAAAAGGCTTTCTGGGATGCAGCCGCCAGAGGGTCCACCCGTTTGAACAGCCTTGAACTGCCTGTCACCTCTAATCCCGCCGCCGATGTCAAAAATGATATCCCTTAAAGTAGTACCCATGGGAACTTCTACAAGGCCTGTGTTTTTCACATTCCCGGTCAAGGCAAATATCTTTGTACCTTTACTCTTTTCCGTTCCTATACCGGCGAACCACTCTGCTCCCTTTAAGATAATGGCAGGGACACAGGCAAAGGTCTCCACATTGTTCAATACGGTCGGCATGTCCCAGAGTCCGACAATGCTTGTGTTGGGTCGCGGAAGCGGTTTGGGAAAACCGCGTTTGCCCTCAATGGACATAACCAGGGCGGTTGATTCCCCGCAGACAAAAGCCCCTGCACCTTTCACGATCTCAATCTCAAAAGCAAAGCCGCTTCCCATAATATTTTGACCCAGGAGCCCAAGGTCGGTTGCCTGGGCAATGGCTGTGGCCAAATGTCGGACAGCGAGAGGATATTCCGACCGCACATAAATGATTCCCTTTTGAGCACCAACCGCATACCCTGCAATGATCATCCCTTCGAACACACCGTGAGGATCGCCTTCCATGACGCTGCGGTCCATGAAAGCTCCCGGGTCCCCTTCGTCGCCATTGCAAATGATAAATTTCTCCTCACCAGGGGCATTTCGCGACGACTCCCACTTACGCCCTGTGGGAAAGCCGGCGCCGCCTCGACCTCGAAGACCAGACTCCTTGATGCACGCAATAACTTCCTCAGGGCTTAATCTTGAAATAGTTTTTGCCAGTGCATCGTAGCCACCAACCTTTATATAGTCTTCTATCCTAGTAGGGTCGATATGACCACAATGTCTCAGTACAACCCTTGCCTGCTTCTTGTAGAAGGGAATGTCACTTTCGTGGATGCACTTCTGACCCGTGGCCTTATCTTCATATAGCAGCCTTTCAACGGTTTGGTCTTTTATGGTCTCAGAGACAATCTCCACAGCGTCGTCTTTCTTCACACTATGGTAGAATATGTTCTCCGGTTCAACCACTACAATGGGTCCGTTCTCGCAAAAACCTCGACAGCCGGTCTGCCTGACTGCGATTTCCTCGTCGGCCTCTTGCACTCTAATCTCTTTTAGGAAGGCTTCCCTTACGTCTCCGCTTCCAGACGCCAGGCATCCTGTCCCACAACAAACAACCATGGTCTTCGCATCCGACTTCTCTTTGGCGAGGATGGATTCCCGAAAATGCTCTAGACTCTCGGGGGTCTCTATTTTCTCATAAGGAGATGTCATTTAGTCCTTGATCCGTTGTTATCTGCAAACCTCAGGCTTTCTTTGATTTGCTAGCTTTTTCTTTTTGAGCATCCTTGGTGCTTTTTAAGATTTCAACAACTTTTAAGGTAGTAATCTGTGGATAAAGAGTATCATCAACCACCATGAGCGGGGCCAGTGCGCATGAACCAAGACACGCCACGCGTTCAAGGCTGTAATTGTAATCGGCCGTAGTCTGACCGGTCTTGATGCCCAGGCAATGTTGTGCTGTTTCCAGGATGTCACTGGCACCACGTACATGGCAGGCAGTTCCCTGACAGACTCTCACAAGGTGATCGCCCCGCCGGGTCAGATAGAAGTGGGCGTAGAAAGTGGCCACACTAAAGACCTGACTTCTGGGTAATTTCAGAAAGGTCGCAATCTCTTTCAATGCCTCTTCCGGCAAATAGCCAAACTCCTCTTGCACTCTCTGAAGAATAGAGATGAGCGCACCCCGTTTTCCCTCAAAAACGGATAGGATCTTTCTTAAACGTGCCTCGGGCATGGAACCCCCTTACCGCTTTCCCTGAACGAACTCCTCTGCCAATCGGACATCAGCAGCGCCACCAATGAAGACCGGTATCCGCTGGTGAAGGTGTTTCGGTTCCACATCGAGGATCCTTTCATGGCCGGTGCTCGCGGCCCCACCTGCCTGTTCGACCACAAAGGCAAGTGGATTGACCTCGCACATAAGCATCAGCTTCCCGTGGGGTTTCGTCGGTTCTTTGGAATCTGCGGGGTACATGTGAATACCGCCCTTAAGTAAATTTCTGTGGAAATCTGCCACAAAAGAACCGGTATAACGCAGAGCACAAGGCCGATCCGTTTTGATGTCCGGTGTCTTGAAGTATTCGACTAGATTTTGGACGTTTTCATCCCAAAAGTAGTAATTTCCCTCGTTGATCGAGTACGTCTTTCCCTTTTCCGGTATTCGGATGTCCTCGTGTGAGAGAAGAAACTCGCCAATCCTCGGCTCAAGCGTGAAGCCGTGAACACCACTGCCGGTCGTGTAAATCATCATTGTGCTCGAACCGTACATAAAATAACCTGCAGCAACCTGTTGGTGACCCGGCTGGAGCACATCCGTCATAAGCCCCATCTCCCCCACACTCTGCCTCTTGAGAATCGAGAAAATCGTGCCGACCGTAATGTGCACATCAATGTTCGTTAGTCCTCCGAGGGCATCGAAGACCAAAATGTATTCCCCCTTTGAGTACTTTGGTGGAATGGGGATCACATCCGTCTCCTTTTTTGAGGCCATACAATACAGATGGCCGATGTGACTAACGCGATTGATAATCGTGGCGTTAGCAAACTCCAATAACCTTTGGAAATGTTCTTGATTTGCGCTATCGGTTCCAACAAATCCCAAATCCTCAGTCAGGTTTGCCTTGTCTACCTTCTGGGCAATGATCTTTGCCGCCACCGTGAGTTCTGCCAGCAATGCGGTAAAGGCACCGGTCGCCTCGGGCTTCTCTTTTTGCATGGCTAAAATGTGTTCAGTTACCGTTATCCCCTTGGCCATGTTCCACCCCTTTTTCTATGTATTGTTGCAAGAGACAAAAGCAAAGGTATGTAATTAGTGCCCATCCACGAATCGTAAAAACTCAATGGGCACAAGCGTAAGTTTCCAATTCAGAAATGAGCAATTTTCCGCAAGGTCAAGGAAAACAAGGGGTTGC
>JAIWEZ010000012.1:0-17033 GCA_048631945.1 Gammaproteobacteria bacterium
CCAATATGTTATGCATCATATATATAGTTGACCCAATATAGTGTCAAGTGTGTAACCAGTAATTCTGGCATATCACTCCTTGACAAGGGGAAATAATATCAATAGCGTTGTTTCTATCCATGACTGCATACTCGATGCTGGATTACGGAGCTGGATAACGGGAGTATGATACTATGCCGCCGATTGTTTCGATTGTAGGCAAGTCAAACGCCGGGAAAACGACCCTTTTAGAAAGGCTCGTCCCGGAACTAAAGGCAAGGGGATACCGCATTGGTACGATCAAGCATGTGCACGACTTTGAGATTGATCATGAAGGCAAGGATAGCTGGCGTCATAAACAGGCAGGCGCCCACACAGTGGCTATCTCATCGCCTAAGAAGCTGGCCCTTGTCAAGGATGTTGAGACTGAAGAGACCCTTAACAGTCTTGCGACAAAATATTTCCAGGACGTGGATATTGTCTTAGCAGAGGGATACAAGCAAGAAGACAAGCCTAAGATAGAAGTCTTCCGGAGCCAGGTGCACGAGACACCGCTGTGCAAGGGTGACGAGCACCTTGTAGCGCTTGTGACTGATGCCGGCCTTGACCTGGGTGTGCCTCGCTTCGAGCTGGACGATATAAAGGGCTTGGCAGGCTTTGTGGAACAAAGATTCTTGGTGAAATCATCCCGGGTCATCCGTTAAGGGCAAGCCCTAAAATCTTCCCAGAAAACTACCACAGAAATACTGGCATTATTGAAGGGATAACAGGTAGGATCTGAGGTTTGCTTTTTTGTTCTTCAAACCAAGTTTCGCTCTGATGTTCTCTCTGTGAAACTCAACCGCCCTTACGGACGCATTCAACAATCCTGCGATCTCCTTGGTTGTTTTGCCTTCCTTTATAAGATCAGCTATTTGGATTTCTTTGGGTGTCAAGCCCCGATATTTTGAGGACAACTTTCGTAGGAATGGGGAAATAATGTCGTTTAAGTGTGATTCGATGATACTTGTATAAGCCACCTGTTCACCACCCAATCGAGTGTTTTTTAAGGCTTCAACATATGGTAAGACCAGTTCCTTCACGTTTGCCAAAACCTTTTCTTCAAGTTCGGCTTTATCATCCTCCCTATGTTTTAGCAGAACCTTCAGGGCGGTGTTCATTTCTTCAAGGTTTCGAGCCTGCGCCTTCAATTCTTCCTTTCTCTTATGAAGTGCCTCCTCAGCCCGTTTGCGTACCCCCATTTGCTTATTGAGTTGCTCTGCGTAGATAATGGCCTGGTCATAAGCAAGTTGCTGCTGGCGAACAGTCACTCGCAGTTTCTCCTCGGTGTGCTTGCGCTCGGTAATATCGCGGGCAATTTCTACTACCAACTTTGCTCTGCCGTCACTATGCCATCCAGCCACGGTGGCCGTGCACCAGAAGATAAGTCGATTCCCATCGGCCCTGACAACTTCTCTTTCATGCTCGTGAACCATCCCATCTTCAAAACACTCCCTCACCAAGCATGACTCGCATGGTTTGTCATACCCATGGTAAACACTATAGCACTTCTTGCCAACCAGGTCCGGCCCAAACAATTGCGTTGCCAAAGAGTTTGCCCATACAATATTGTGCTCATTGTCCAGCATGGTCATTTGATCTGTCATCGAAGAGATAATCCCTGACAGTGTCTCGTCTCTCTGCTGCACCGCCGCCAGCGCCCGCTTGCGCTCGCTTATGTCTATAATGTTTCCCATTACGGCAGGTCTTCCTCCATATTCGATGCGGGTTGCCATCATTTCGCCCCAGATGGTCCTTCCGTCCTTTCCGAGCCTTCGGACCTCATACCTCTCGGGAACAGTTTCTCCATCTATTCTTTTTGATGCTACTTTTTCTAAAGTCTCCCTTTCATCAGGGTGGATTAATGTTAAGAATTCCATTCCCAGCAATTCTTCACGTGTATAACCATGGATTTCTGCAAATCTATCGTTGACAAACACATATTTTCCGTCCTGGTGGATGAAGATGCCGGTAAAGGGGCTTTCAATAACTGTTTTATACTTCTCCTCCGCCCTCTTGAGCGCAGCAATCCTTTCTTCTTCAACGCGAAAAACATCCCAGAACAAATGAAAAGCGACATGGTCTATCAATCGGACGTGGTCCGGTTTGGTTCTGGAGATATCATTGGCTACCTCATCACGACCCGTAAGCTCGATAATCATATTGAGATCTTTGAGCTTGTAGAGATCACGGAAGTCTTCTGTTGTATAAATCCCTTTTTCCTGCGCGTACCGATAACCCACAGCCTCGGTGTTGGTGCAGGCTATCCCGATCAGGTTCATCCGAAGCTGGCTGGGCTTTTCGCCAAAGATCATGTCCATGATCGCCTTGCACCCGGGACCACCACCTACAATTGCTACATTAAGGACTTTAATTTGTTCCATCCTCTAATCCCTAAAGTGAAGCCTCCCTGTGCTCCCGCACAGGGCATCCTGACTGTGTCTCAGGATGGCGGAACTCGCCGAAGCAATAACCCGCCTTCGCCAAGGCTATGGCGGGTCACCACGCCATTTCAGCCGTTCAGCCGTCGCAGCCATTGCTTTGGCGAAGTCGGTTCATCCCCGTGCTTCCGCATGAGGCATTCTGGCGAAGGTGAGTAAAAAACAATAAATTATCGGGTACTATACATAATTTTCGAGGAAATTCCCAACATATTATTTGCAGACACCGCATGCCTTGCAGCGACCCACTTCACAGGGGGGTGAGGTCTCTTCGTGGAGGGCCTTGTGGTATTCCTCAAATAGGAAGGTTTTGTTGATGCCATGGTCTATGAAGTCCCAGGGAAGGATTTCATCCAGGGACCGCTCCCTGTAGACATAAAAATCCGGATTGATCACAGATGCCTTGAGGGTCTTGGCCCAGTTTCCATTATTTTCGTGTACAGCCGCCAACAATTGTGCTGTTCTACGATCCCCGCGGGAAAGCAGGGCCTGGATGTATGCCCATCTCGGAACATCGGCATGCACACGGACATTAGCCACGCGCTTCAACCCTTCTTTCACATGTTTGATTTTTGCCTTCAGGATCTTTACGTCCTCAAGGCAAACCCACTGAAAGGGCGTGAAAGGTTTAGGTATGAAGGAATTGAGGCTCACGGTGATTTGCCCTATCCGTTTCTTTGTTCGGCTGGCCTTTAGAAATCGGTGTTTCACCTGCTTGCAAAGGGTCACAATCGCTTCCACATCAGACATTGTCTCGGTTGGAAGACCTACCATGAAATAAAGTTTCAGGTTCGGTATTCCTGAACCCACCACAAGATCAGCAGCCCGCAATACATCCTGTTCAGTAATCCCCTTGTTTATGACACGGCGCATGCGATCCGAGCCGGCATCAGGAGCAATCGTAACGGTCTTTAAGCCTCCACGCCTGAGAATATCGAGGAGTTCCGGTGTGAGGCGATCCGCCCTCAAGGAGCTAAAAGAAAGTTGAACACCCTGGTCTAGAGCCTTTTGACAGAGTTCTTCAATATACTGAACATCTGAAACCGCGGCAGCCATAAGGCCTATCCGATTCGAGCGCTTGGACCCCTTCTCTAAACAATTTTGTAATGCCCTCTTTGGTCTGAACCGTGGCGGCCGATAAACAAACCCAGTCGCGCAAAACCGGCATCCGTGGGGACACCCACGCCCGGCCTCTACCAGATAGGTATCGCGAAAAGTCGTGTGCGGCGTCAGGATAACGCTGTATGTATCCCAGGAAGAAAGATCTTCAACTGCCACCCGCTGAACCTTCGCAGGAAATCCACTCTTTGGTCGAAACTCTGCTATGGTGCCATCCGGGTTATAAGCAACATCATATAACCGAGGCACGTAAACTCCAGGTACATCTAAAGCTAAGGCTTCAAGAAGCTCCTGTTTGTCAGCATGTCTTCTATATACTTCAAGAAAAACATCGAGAATCGGCTCGGCCTCCCCTACCAGGAAGCAATCCACAAAGGGTGCTATTGGTTCAGGATTCAAGGAGGCGGTCACTCCCCCGGCGATGACCAGAGGATGGGGGGAATCTCGCTCTGATGACCACCGGGGGATGCCTGCCTCTGTTAGGAGAGTGAGGAGGTTGGGATAATCATTTTCAAAAGAAATAGAAAAAGCGATGATATCAAAATTGCCTAATGGTCTTTGAGATTCCATAGAACGAAGGCCACCACTGGTTGAACCGTTGCCCTCAGGGACAAAGACCCTTTCACATACTACATCCTCATAATCGTTCAGAAGGCGGTATATTGCATGAAAACCAAGGTTTGACATCCCAACATGGTAGTAGTTGGGATAGGCCAACGCAATCCGGATCTTGCCGGCCCAGTTTTTTCTGACGGTTCCCCTCTCTGCCGTCAGAAGCTCTTTATTGGTCATTGGTCATTGGTCATCGGTCACTCGTTATCAGTGAAAGTGAGCTAAAGTTAACGCACCCAATTCCTGAATTCCTCAATTCCGAAATCGTCTCAGTCCGCCTTTCGTCTCATGAAAGTAGGAACTTCCAGATCATTACTATCCAGGATAATCCCACGATAACCCCTGTAATGTGCACCGCCCGATTCGCCTACTGCCTTCTCACGGCGGATGAAAGTCGGCTCGTCAAGGTCGGAAGCCCGTGCAAAGTCGGCCTCTGTGATATCACGGACCTTGCCTGTGAATTGGATATTCTCCTGTTCGTTATTGGAGCCGATGCCGGTGCCGATTACCGTAACCCTGAGTTCATCCCCAATGCTGTCATCCAAAACCGCGCCCCAGATAATCTCTGCCTCATCACCAGCCTCGCTGTGAATACGGTCAGAGGCTTCAGTCATTTCCGCCATGGTTAGGTCTGACCCGCTGGTAACGTTCATCAAGACGCCCCGGGCCCCGGTGATAGAGACATCCTCCAAGAGAGGATGGGATATGGCTCTTTCGGCCGCTTCCAATGCACGGTTTTCTCCCCTGGCGATGCCGGTTCCCATGATGGCCATCCCCGCCTTAGACATGGTGGTCCTGACATCAGCAAAGTCAAGATTCACGAGGCCTGGCATAATGATCAAGTCTGTAATCCCCTTGACAGAGTGGAGCAAAACCTCATCCGCCCTCTTGAACATCTCAAGCATGGTGGCATTCCTGGATGCCAAACCCCGAAGCCTGTCGTTGGGAATGGTAATTACAGTGTCCGCAACTTCTTTGAGATGCTTGATGCCGTCTTCGGCCTGCTTCGCCCGTTTTCTGCCCTCAAAGCTGAATGGTTTTGTTACCACTGCCACGGTGAGGGCACCAAGCTCTTTACAGACTTCTGCAATCACTGGGGCGGCACCTGTGCCTGTGCCTCCACCCAAGCCCGCAGTAATAAAGACCATGTGGCTGTCTTCAACGGCGCTTCGGATCGCATCTATGCTTTCCATGGCCGCCTGCCGGCCGATTTCGGGATTTGCTCCGGCTCCTAGGCCCTGTGTGAGTTTGTCCCCCATCTGGATCTTGACCGGAGCCTTTGACACTTCAAGGGCCTGGACGTCAGTGTTGGCCGCAATAAACCTGACCCCATTAAGCTTCGACGCAATCATGTTGTTGATGGCGTTTCCGCCGGCCCCACCCGCTCCGATCACCTTGATCTTAGCCGTTTTTTCGTTCTCCACAAAACTAAACATCATTCTCCCCACCTCCTGTTTTTTTTGTATATTTTTAAATGATATCCTTGAACCATTTCTTCATGCGTGCCGTTACACGATCAAAGATGTTGTCGTCTCGAATCCTGAATTTCTTTTTCGGATGAAATTTGGCACCGTAAAGTACCAACCCAACGGCCGTGGCATACATTGGATTGTTCACCACGTCCACCAATCCAGTGATCCCCGTGGGTCTTCCGATCCGTGTCGGAAAGTTGAAGACCGCCTCGGCAATATCCACAACGCCTTCCAGCAGACAGGCACCCCCGGTAACCACCACCCCCGAAGTTATTGAATCCTCCATTTCGGCCTTAAAAACCTCCCGGTGGATCAGGTTGAAGATCTCTTCCACTCTCGGCTCGAGGATCTCACCTAGTATCTGCCTCGACAGGGTCCTTGGTTTACGTCCGCCAACACCTGCAACCTCAATTGTCTCATCTCTTCCGATACCACTGGTAAGACAACTGCCGTACCTTATCTTGATCTTTTCCGCCTCAGCCACGGGTGTCCTCAGACCTACGGAGATGTCATGGGTAAGATTGTTTCCCCCCAAGGCCAACACCGAGGTATGCTCGATGCTATTGCCCCTGAAGATCGCCAGGTCTGTGGTCCCCCCTCCAAAGTCAATCAGGGCAGCACCTAGGGACTTTTCCTCTTCGCTTAGTACGGCTTCACTCGATGCAAGGGATTGAAGCACAATATCACACACATCAAGCCCGGCACGGTTTGCACACTTTATGATATTCTGTGCTGAGGTGACGGCTCCGGTCACAATGTGGACCTTGGCCTCCAAGCGAACCCCTGCCATACCAAGGGGATCCTGAATTCCATCCTGCTCGTCCACGATAAACTCCTGGGGCAGCACATGAATCACTTCACGGTCCATGGGAATAGCTAGTGCCCTGGCTGCATCAATCACGCGTTCGATGTCCTTTTCGCTGACTTCATTCCCCTTTACGGCAACGATTCCGTGACTATTAAAACCCTTTATATGGCCTCCGGCAATCCCCGCGTACACCGACCTGACCTCGCAACCCGCCATCAACTCGGCTTCTTCTACGGCTCTTTGAATAGAGACTACGGTCGATTCGATATTGACAACCACGCCTTTACGCAGCCCAACAGATGGATGGGTCCCGATTCCCACAATCTCGATCCCATCGCGGGTCACACCCCCTACCACTGCACAAATCTTGGTGGTCCCGATATCGAGGCCTACTATCACTTCACTATCACCCTTCACCTTCACACCTCCTTTCGTATGCTCGGCCAAAGATTGCTGCCCCCAGCAACAGAGCGAATTCCAGCCTGGCCAGCCTGAGAAGGCCTGACCACCACTCTATCCAAATCGTTCAAATCGATGGACTCAAGGTTCAAAAACCCACTTTTCTTTTTCAGGTAAGGAACCACATCTCCAAGCCGGCTGTACTTTGACTCGTAGTCCCCGAAACCGACCTTGATTGCCACCGCGCCTCTGCCTGCCTTGTCGGCAAAGGCAAGTTCACGCGCGGCGGACAGGTTGCCCGGAACGAAAAAGGCATAAAGGGTCAATCCCATCTCTCTGTCAACGTGAATACTGTGCAAGGCATGGAGCGGAACCACATTCTGATGAAGTCGGCTCAAGCGAAGCGCCTCCATAACAGCTCTAAACAACCGGGAACGCGACTGATCGTTGAAATCAATATCTGACAAGGCAAGACCGGTAACCAAAGGCACGCGCACATTATCTGAAGGCTCCACTGGTTTGAAGATTTCGCCCTCTTCGTCCAGGCAAAAAAGCCTGCCCGCAAGGCCTGCCCGCTCGTGTTCTGTACTCCTCGCACCGCTTGGCCCACCATTTCCATCTCGGCCTGTATTGCAGTTGACCGGCACAACTGGCGCCGGCAAGCGGGTGGTAGACGTGCTTGCGAGACTGGAGGATCTGTTTAGTTCCACTATGGCGATAGGTACCCGTTCTTTCACCCGGATATGAATCACATCAGGCAACTGCCGCTCGATCTCGGCAGCGGCAACCCATGGATGGGCTATAAGCCTGTAACGAAGCGTATTCAGATTAACAAAAAGGATGTTGTCGTGTAGCTTCAGGCCGGCCTGCTTCAGAATCGTATCCTTTGAAAGCCTTTGGTTTCCCTCAACCGTAATCGTCCGGGCCTCGAAGTAGGAACTCTGGGTCACGGCATCATAGACCAGTATGAGAAGGAGGCTTGTTCCGGCCATACCCCCCACCAGCAACATTATCTTGAGGCATAGGAGACAGCGCCTTATGACTCTCTGTCTTCTCAGTGCCCGACTCTTTTTATAATAGTTCTTACGAACCTTTTTCTTGGCCAATTACTATCACCTCTGGCTCTAAGTTGACGCTGTATCGTTTAAAAACGGCCTCCTGTATCTGTCTTATCAGTTCAAGGACGTCGGAAGCCTTGGCATGCCCCTTGTTCACAATGAAATTGGCATGTTTGGTTGAAACCTCGGCTTCCCCAACCCGAAGTCCTTTCAAGCCTGCCTGGTCAATAAGCTCTCCAGCGGCCTTTTGCCCGGACGGGTTTCGAAACACAGACCCGGCACTGGGAAGGGAGAGCGGTTGAGTCAATCTCCGTTCCTTCTGCATGCGGATGGCCTCCTTTTGGAGGGCCCCCCGGTCTGTGTAATCAAGCTTGAACCGGCTACTCAAGATAATAGTACCTTTTTCCAAATCCAGCCCCCTGTATGAAAACCGAAGCTGGTCCCGATTCATGTTCACAATATCTCCATATCGGTTGAGCACTCTAATCGAACTGATGCAATCGGCCATGCATCCTCCCCAGGCCCCTGCGTTCATTCTTATCGCCCCGCCTAGGGATCCAGGGATACCGAGTGTGAAGTTAAGCCCGGCCAGTCCCTGGTCAAGGGTGTATTTGCCGAGCAGGCGAACCAAGACCGCTGCTCCTGCTGTTATCATGGCGCTGCCGCCATTAACCCGGCCTACAAGGTCTATTTCCTCGAACTCATCAGCTAACTTGAACACGAGGCCTCGTACGCCTCCGTCCCGGACCAACAGATTACTTCCCGCCCCTAAGATCATGATGGGATGGCCTTTGTCCCGGGCCCACACGATCGTATCCTTTAGCTCTTGCTCGGTTTTCACAGTGATCAGGGCATCTACGGGTCCTCCAATTCTGAAAGTCGTGTAACGCCTCATCGGTTCATCAAATAAAACGTCCGCACTAACATGCGCTGCCAGCCACTTCTTGTCTGCCTCATTCATCAAGAAACTTTTCTCCCACCTGCCAGACATCCCCTGCCCCCAGGGTTAATAGTAAATCCCCTTTTCTCAAGGTCTTCTTCAAATAGGATACAGCTGCATCCTGGCCATCATGAAAGACAACATCTTTGTGGCCGTGCTGATGAATCCCCTCACAGAGGCTCTGGCTGTCTACGTTTTCTATCGGGACCTCGCCTGCCGAATAGATGGGAAGCACTACAAGGGTGTCTGCCTGGTAAAAGGCCCGCGTAAAATCGTCAAATAACGCAGCGGTCCGCGAGTACCTATGTGGCTGAAACGCCACAACGATCCGATGGTCCGGCCAGCACTGGCGCACCGCCTGGAGTGTCAGCCTAATCTCTGTTGGGTGGTGTCCGTAGTCGTCCACCACCGTTACCCCGTGTGCCGTCCCTTTTACCTGAAGCCTGCGCTGGACCCCTTCAATGTTTTTCAGCGCATGCAGGATAATATCAAAGGGAATCCCCAGTTCCATGCCAACGGCAATGCTCGCCATGGAGTTATACACATTGTAAATGCCGGGAAGGTTCAGATCTACCGTACCCAAGGCTTCACCGCGGCAGGATATACTGTATCGGCTTTTCAGGGCTTCAAAGCTCACGTCTTTCGCCTGATAATCTGCCTGGGACGTCATGCCATAAGTGGTAAACCTTTTCTCAATCTTCGGGATCAGGTCTTGAATCCCCTCGTTATCCAAACACAGCACCGCCATGCCATAGAAGGGAACCTTGTTGATAAAATCAATAAACACCTGTTTGATTTTTTTCAAATCCCCATAGAAGTCCAGGTGTTCGGCGTCAATGTTCGTTACCACACCAATGGTCGGGGATAGTTTCAAGAAAGAGCCATCGCTTTCGTCCGCTTCAGCCACGATAAACTCCCCCTGGCCCAGACGGGCATTGGTTCCCAGACTGCCTAGTTTCCCGCCGATAACCACCGTAGGGTCAAGTCCTCCGTGGTCAAGTATCGAAGCAATCATCCCGGTCGTTGAGGTTTTGCCATGGGCACCGGCTACGGCAATGCTGTATTTCAGCCGCATCAACTCGGCCAGCATCTCCGCTCTGGGGATAACCGGAACAATGGCCTCTTTGGCGGCCACGACTTCAGGGTTGATATCCCCTACTGCTGAAGAAATCACTACAACATCCGCCCCTTGAATGTACTCCGGGCGGTGACCCTCAAATATTGTCCCCCCAAGTTCGACCAAGCGTCCGGTAATGTCTGTCAACCGCAGATCTGAACCGCTTACCCTATAACCCAGGTTCAGAAGGAGCTCCGCGATCCCGCTCATTCCAATTCCGCCGATCCCAACAAAATGTATGTGATACGATTTCTGATACATCTAACTCATCACCATCAACCTGCGGCATTCATCCACAATAATGTCCGTAGTATCAGGGCGTGCAAGAGCCAATGTCTGCTTTGCCATATCCCGCAACGCTTTAGGGTTCGACGCATAATGATCTATTCTTTCGGCCAAAACAGCACCATTCAAATCCTTTTCTAGGATAACCTCTGCCCCACCTGTATCGGCCACATAATTGGCATTCAGGACTTGATGGTTATTGGCCGCAAACGGAAAAGGTATGAAGATGGCCGGCTTACCCAGAGCCATCAACTCTGACACAGTCATGGCCCCAGACCTGCATATAACCAGGTCTGCCGAAATGTATGGACCAGCCATGTCTACAAAAAAAGGCTCTACCTTAGCCTTGAGGCCTCGGCTCTCATAAGCCTCTTCGACCCATGCGGCATCTTTGGTCCCGGTCTGATGGATAAAGGTCATTTGCGACGGGCTCTTCAAACGATCAAGGGCCTCAACCACCGCGCAGTTTACGGTATGGGCCCCTTGGCTGCCACCCAGTACCAGGACCGTAAATTACTCGGTTGTATAGGAATTTCCTTTTTTGCTTTGAGCTTTCAGCTTTGAGCTTTCAGCTAGTTTATGTTCAAGGAGTTCACGGCGCACAGGATTTCCTGTATTCACAGTCTTTGACGGTTTGAATATGCCAAGGTTATCCGGGAAGGAGATGAATATCCGGTCGGCAAAACGCCCGAGTATCCGGTTAGTCAAACCCGGCAGGATGTTTTGTTCATGAATGACTATTTTTTTCCCCATGAGCCTTGCCGCCAAGGCAACAGGTCCCGAGGCATATGCTCCAAGGCCAATTATGATGTCGGGATCAAACCGCCAGATAATTCGCAAGGCCTGCCATACCCCAAAGGGAATCTTTAGCAACGATCGAATCTGTCTCCAGAGCCCTCGTCCCTTAAAGCCTTCCGCTACAATTTCCATGTGATCAAATCCCCTCTTTGAAAGAGTAGATTCCTCCAAGGGATTGCCGGTCCCAACAAAAAGAATTTCAGACCCGGGCTCCTTAACCCTGAATGCCTCAGCAATCGCGATACCGGGAAAGAGATGCCCTCCAGTGCCGCCCCCTGCTATAAGGACCCGCATGGTCCCCCCAGGGCTACGTCAAAGCAACTATTGACTCCTTCGCACAGGGCATTTGAATGCATAGTCCAAACAGGCAACCTAAAAAATTCGAAGCACGAAGCACGAAATTCGAAACAAATTAAAAGCTCAAAACATAGTCTGTAGCCACCAGTAATCTTCCAAGTGGTATTGTTTTGAATTTTGCATTTTTGTCATTTGATATTGTTTGGCGCAAGCTTCACTTCGTGTCGGATTTCGATATTCGGATTTCGGATTTTATTCAATAATAGTTTTGCAAAATAAGTTCGCCCTTACAATCGGCTAGCTTCCTATATGACGTTACCGTGATAGTCACACCGTCCGTCGGGCCGAAATATTCATTAATATCCCAATGGCAGCGGCATTCATCAAAAGGGATGTGCCTCCATAACTAACAAGGGGCAGGGTCAGTCCCTTTGTGGGCAATAACCCCATGGCAACACCCATGTTGATGCACACCTGCAGACCAATGGCGGAAGTCAATCCTACAGCCAAATATATTGCAAACAGATCCCGTGCCTTCATCGCCACAACGATCCCCCGCCAGAGGATCATTATATAGAGACCCATCACAAGGCACACCCCTACAAGACCTAATTCCTCTCCCAGCACTGAAAAGACAAAATCAGTATGGGGCTCCGGCAGATAGAAAAGCTTCTGGTAACTCTTTCCAATGCCTGCACCCGTAACCCCCCCTGATCCAAACGCCATCAGTGAATGAACGATCTGATATCCTGCATCGCTTTCGTATCTCCAGGGATCGAGAAAGCTTGCGAGTCGCCTTAGACGGTATCCCACATGAATCAGCAGGTAGTAAGCAACGGGCAGTATTGCCGCCAGTGCTGTGACAAGGTAGGACAGACGCACCCCCCCGATAAAGAGCATCGTCCATGCAATCAAGGCAAACATTACTGCCATCCCAAAGTCGGGCTGCATAACGATCAGGGCGCCAAAACTTACAAATACAATGGCATGTGGAAGAAACCCGATCGCAAACACCTTGATCTTCTCCTGTTTTTTGCTCATGGAGTAGGCCAAATAGATGATTAGGGCTATCCTCGCAATTTCCGATGGCTGAATGGAAAGCCCAAAAACTCTCAACCACCGTCTGGCGCCGCCAACCGGGTGCCCTACCCCGGGCAAGTAAAGGGCTATAAGCAACAAAAAAGCAACAACAAGGATCGGGTATGCCATCTTCCTGTATACATGATATGGAACGTGGCGGCAGACTATGAGAACCAGGATTGCTGCAACGGCGTACACCAAATGTCTCTTGAAAAAGTAGATGTCGCATCCAAATCGCTTAAGGGCGACAGCCGAGCTTGCACTGTAGACCATCACTACTCCGATCCCCAGCAGCAGTAGCGTCCCCAGCAAGAGGAAACCGTCATACCCACCGCGATCATTTGTACGTTGGTCGTTAGTCATTACAGCTCTTCCACAGCCTTGACGAATGCCTCGCCACGTTCGGCATAGTCGGTGAACATGTCAAAACTGGAGCACCCTGGTGACAGAAGCACGACGTCACCGTGGGCTGCTGACTGGTGTGCCAGACGGACCGCATCTGCAATGGTCCTTGTCCCTTCAGCATGCGTCAGCCCCCCTAAGGCGTTCAAAATTTTTTCGCGGGCCTCACCAATAGCAATTAGTTTCTTGACCCTTTTTTCTATAAGCTCTTTCAGGAACGAGTAACTGCCACCCTTGTCCCGACCGCCCATGATCAAGATAACCGGGGAGTCAAAACTCTCAAGGGAACGTTTGACGGCATCGACATTAGTAGCCTTGGAATCGTTGTAGTACTCAATACTGTTGACGTTCCTGACATATTTCATTCGGTGATTAAGGCCCTCATACGTGTCGAGTGCCGTCTGGATACCTGCCCGATCGGCCCCCGCAACCAACGCCGCCAGGCTTGCAGCCGCAGCATTCTCAAAGTTGTGCTTTCCCTTGAGCCCAAAATTATTTAGGCTGAGGATGACCGGAGGTTTTCCGGGAAGACTGCAGATCATCTCCTTGCCCCGGATCACGGCTCCGTGTCGGGTCTCTGAGCCGATGTTAAAATAGAGTCTTTGGCCGGCAACAAGCCCTTCAATTTCGCGAATTACAGGATCCATCCCGTTTAAGATCGCCACATCGGTGCTCTGTTGATTCTTGAACAGCCTTGCTTTTGATCGCACATAGTGATTGAAATCGTCATAACGCTCTAGATGGTCTTCTGTAATATTTAAAAGAACGCCTATCTTAGGCCTGAAGCGCTCTATGGTATCGAGTTGAAAACTGCTGATTTCAGCTACAATCACGTCTGCATGCGTGCCGGAATAAAGGTAGTCGATGAGTGGGGCACCTATATTGCCTCCCACAAATACTTTACGGCCGGATGCCTTCAACATCTCCCCAACAAGGCTTGTGGTGGTGGTCTTGCCATTGGTCCCCGTGACGGCTACAATCTCTTCTTTGTCCTTGATGAAACGAAAAGCCAATTCCACCTCACCAATCACTCGTATCCCTGCTCTTCTTGCCGCCTCAAGGGGTGTTATCCTGTGTGGAACCCCGGGACTCACAACAATTAGGTCTGAGTCCGTAAAACTTTCGATCTTGTGTGCCCCAAGCTTCAGGGGAATGCCCATGGTGAGGGCATCATGAGCATAGGAGCCAAGTTCATCTTCTTTCTTCAGGTCAGTTACCGTAACATGCGCCCCTCGATCCTTTAAGAATCGGGCAACCGCGAGTCCGGTCATGGCCAGACCAACGACTAAGACCTTTTTGTTTTCGAAATCCAACAATGCTCTCCTCGGTTTGGCCTCTTTGGCTAGATTCGTTATTCGCGAATCGTCGACACTTCGTCCGTTGTTAGTTGCCAGTCAATGTCAGTAGCAAATCTCAACTGACCACTGACTACTGGCATTTTTTCCTATCGCAACTTCAACGTGCTGAGCGCGAACAGGCCCAGGATAATGGCAATGATCCAGAACCTGACAATCACCTTGGGCTCAGGCCACCCCTTTAACTCAAAGTGATGATGGATAGGTGCCATCCTGAAAATACGACGTCCATTGGTGACCTTAAAGAATCCCACCTGAAAGATGACTGACAGGGCCTCTACGACAAAAATGCCTCCCACAAGGGCCAGGAGGAGTTCATGTTTAGTGATCACCGCAATCGTTCCCAATGCTCCACCCAATGGGAGGGATCCCACATCTCCCATAAATATCTGGGCCGGGTAGGCGTTGTACCAGAGAAATCCCATACCAGCCCCTACTAGAGCACCGCAAAACACAGCCAGTTCCCCGCTGCCTGCCACATACTGAATCTGAAGATAATCGGCGATCTTTATATGGCCTGTCACGTAGGACAGCACTAAATAGGTGGCGGTAGCCACTGTCACAGGTCCTATAGCAAGACCATCAAGACCGTCGGTCAAGTTCACAGCATTAGAGGTTCCCACAATCACCGCGGTGGCAAAGAGGATATAGGCCCAACCAAAATCAGGCGCTACCTGCTTTAAAAAGGGAATACTCACATGGGTATCGAAATCAGCACGGGCATAAAGAAGCCCGGCGACGAGCAACCCTATGACCACTTGCATCACAATTTTGATTCGTCCCGGAAGCCCCCCGGTTTCCTTCTTGACTTGCATCAGGTAGTCATCTAGAAACCCGATAGCGCCATAGCTAATTGTCACAAGAAGGACTATCCACACGAAAAAATTGGTCAGGTCGGCCCAGAGAAGTGTGGCCGTCACAATGGCAAAGAGGAGCAACAGCCCTCCCATGGTCGGCGTGCCGGTCTTGGTCATGTGAGCTGGAGGACCGTCTACCCTCACATACTGGCCTATCTGCCGATCAGAAAGTTTTCGTATCACCCATGGTCCCAACAACCAACAGATCAAAAGGGCGGTGAGGCTCGCATAGATGGTCCGGAACGTAATGTAGCGAAATACGTTAAAGGCCGAAAATGTTGTATGCAGCGGATACAGTAAGTGATAGAGCATGGCGGTTACTCGTTATTTGTTATTGGTTATTCGTTATTCGTTATTTGTTATCCGTTGCTTGATACTGGATGCTGGATGCTGGATTCAAAAATCGTCTCATTCCGCACTCCGCATTCCGCATTCCGAAATCCTAAATCGATTGCAGTCCCTCAACCACCTTTTCCATAGCCATGAGGCGAGATCCCTTCACAAGGACCCAGTCTCCGGGTCCCGAGTGCCCCTTAACGGCTTCCACGATCTGTTCCTTGGTTCCGATAAAGATCTTCCCCGGGTCCATACCTGCTTTAGCAGCACCATCGGCCACTGTCTCTGCAAAATCGCCTGTAGCATAGAGGCCCGCCATGCCGGCACGGGCCGCCAAGGTTCCAATCTGTTTGTGGGCTTTTTGGGTGTGTTGCCCGAGTTCCATCATGTCACCTATGACAAGAATACCCCTCCCGTTACCCTTTAAGGAACATAGCGTCTCAACAGCCACAGCCACAGAGCCGGGATTCGCATTGTATGTATCGTCTATCAGTTGAATGCCACTGGGAAGTGTTGAAATCTCCATACGTCCCGGAAGAGAGACTGCGGATTCCAGGCCTTTTTTTACCTCCTGTATTGAAAGGCCAACTCGATACCCTACGGCAGCCGCAGCCAGGGCGTTGTAAATGGCGCCTTTGCCTAGAACTTTTAGGCGCACCCGAACCGACTCGTCATACCAGGAAAGATCAAAGATAGAACCTGAGCGCGTCTGAGACACCGGGGTCCCGGACACCTCGGCTGAACTTTGAATGCCGAAGGTTACTATGCGCCCGCCAAAGCGCTCCGCCAACCTGCAAACCCTTTCGTCATCAACATTTAATACTGCTGCGCTTTCTTGCCTCAGCCCTTCAAGGAGTTCGCCCTTGGCCTCCATGACTCCATCGATATCCTTCACACCCTCCAGATGGCCGTGTTCTATGTTTGTAATCACACCTATGTCCGGATCCGCGATTTCGGAAAGTCGGCGGATTTCACCCGGACGATTCATGCCAAGTTCCAGGACAGCCCATTCATGGCTGTCGCTCAAACCGAAAAGGGTGAGGGGCAATCCAATCAAGTTGTTGAAGTTGCCGGGCGTCTTCAACACCTCGAAGGCCTGGCCCAACACCGCGGCTGTCATCTCCTTGGTGGTGGTCTTACCATTGGTTCCGGTAATGGCTACCACTGAAACATTGCTCTGCCGGCAACTAAAGGCAGCTAGGTCTCCCAGAGCCCTAAGGGTGTCTGGCACGGCCATCCAGATTTCCTCCTGCCCGGGTACTGGAGATTGCTTGCTGATATAGTCCTCGGCCACCAGCACACCCAGGGCCCCCTTGTGAAAGACCTCTTGCAAAAAATTGTGTCCGTCGTGATCTTGTCCCGCAATAGCTACGAAAAGATCGCCTGCCTTGATCGTCCTGGAATCCGTGGAGATGCCCTGAAATCGAGCCCCCTCATTGCCGCATACCAGGCGCCCGGCTGTTGCCTGCAAGACATCTGAAACGGTCCAGGTTTTTGAGTCACTAGTCATTAGAGAAAGTGAACTAAAGTGCCTAAAGTTGAAAACCTAAATTCCTCAATCCCTGAATCCCTCAATCCCTTAATTCCTCAATTCCTCAATTCCTCAATTCGCAATTAAAAATCCGCAATTCGATCCAGC
>JAIWEZ010000013.1:0-11360 GCA_048631945.1 Gammaproteobacteria bacterium
TTAATCAAAACCCCTCTAAGAAATATATCTGTGATTATTGGAACGTCTTTCTTGTATGGATGCCGCTTCGGGTCCTCCATCCAGGATAAAAGAAAGGAGTTAATGATTCCATCAAGGGCTACAGCCATATAATGGGGATCCGTCTTGCAGAAGACTTCGTCCCGAACGCCCTTTCCAAGGATAGAGGAGAGTTGCTCTATTATTTCGTTATATAGCTTGCGGACGTCCTGATCGAGCCCGGCCTTGATGTTGAAGCTTGCTCCCTGGGTTTCAGCAAAGTAGAGGCGTAATGTGACAAAATTATCTGAGAAGAACTCCGCTTTGGCCGCAATGTAATTCTTTACCGAGGACAAGACGTCGGTTTCCTGGTCGAGAACATCCTTAAGAACCCGGTGGTACTCTTCTGCTGTGAATCTTACCAAAGTCTTGTAGAGGTCCTCTTTGTTTCTGAAAGACTTGTACAGAGTCCCAATGGCAAATTCTGCCTTTTGAGCGATCTCATGCATAGAGACGTTGTAGTAGCCCTTTTCTGAAAAAAGCTTGAGCGCGGCAGCAAGCATCTCATCACGACGCCTGAGTCTTTCTCTTTCCCGCCGGGGGAGCTTCTTATAGTACATGACTGATCTCCATTGGCCTTGTATCAACAAGTGAAAAAATTATAATTTCATGACGTGAATCTTTATTCATAAATAAGAACGTACTGTCACATTGTCAAGAGGGGATCCTTGGATTAATTGTCAATTTTTTTGGGGAATTCAGTGTGCAGACTTGCGCCCGTGAACCAGCGAATACAAAAGAGGCACCAGAATCAATGTCACAAGCCCACTGACCAGCAGCCCTCCGATGACGGTTATGCCCAATGCATTCCATACTTCCGAGCCTTCCCCTCTGGAAAGGGCTAATGGGGCCATGCCAAAAATTGTCGTCAAGCTTGTCATCAACACGGGCCGTAATCGTGTCTTGCCTGCCGTTACAATCGATTCTGCAAGTTCCATCCCCCGGCCGCGCAACTGTTTGGTGTAGTCCACCAGTACGATGGCGTTTTTAACCACGATTCCCATGAGCATTATTACACCTATAAAACTCATGAGGTTAAGGGGGATCGCGGTTACTAAAAACGCCCATATTACGCCGACAAAGGCAAAGGGTACCGAGAACATGATAATGAACGGATCTACGAAATCCTCGAATTCCCCGGCCATCACCATATAGACAAGGATCACTCCCAGGATCAAAAGAAGGGTTAGATCACGAAACGCCTTTCGCTGTTCCTCTACTTCGCCGCCCCATTCGATTGAGACTCCGGGGGGCCAGTTTATGGATTTCATCTCCCGGCGGACATCTTTGACCACGTCCCCAAGCGGCCGGCCCTGGACTCCGGCCTGTACTCTGTTCACACGCACGCGGTTTTTACGTTCTATCTCAACAGGGCCGTGGGTTTCGACGACAGACGCAACATTTCTCAATTTAACGATTCCGCCGGTCATTGTGGTTAAGGTGGTTTCTCCTATTTCACGGATACTGTGCCTCTGTTCTTCTTTTAATCTGAGTTTGATATCAAAATCGTCCCCGGCTTCCCTGAATTTTGTGTCATCAAAACCATAATAGTTGGTTCTTAAGGCATCGGCCACCATAGCCACGTTTAACCCCAAAGATGCGGCCTTGTCCCGATCCAGGATTATTTTTATCTCGGGTCGCGGTTTTTTTCTGGAGATCCGGACATCTATTGCGCCGGGGGTCTGTTCCACAATACTGCGGATTTTATTAGCAGCCTGGTTGGTTAAATCAAGATCATGCCCCAGGACTTCGATGCTGATGGCGCTTCCGCCCCCAAAAAAAACTTTTTGAATGGCGCTCATGGCCCTTACCGAAGATTTCTCAACTTCCGGCATGGATCTGACTTGGGGCCGGACTTCGGTGGCGATCTGTTTGGCAGAACGCTGCCTCTCCTCTTTCGGCACAAGGCGGGCGCCGACCCTTCCGATATTGGTGCCTTCGCTGAATCCAAGCGCGCTCAGCATCCCGGTCTTGCTTTGTCCGGCCAGACCGTAGGAAGCCTCTACCTCAGGAATTTTATCAAAGACATTTAAAATCTTTTTAGTTGTTTGGGCGGTGACTTCCCCCCGGGTCCCTTCGGGAAGTTCGACGACAATTTCCACCTCTCCGGAATCGACTTCCGGGAGAAATTCCGTACCGACGAGAGGAATCAAAAAAAGGGAACCGACAAATACCATCCCTATTATGATTAGAGTGATATTGCGGTGTTTAAGTCCCTCCTCAATAATAAATTGATATCCTATTTCAATCTGTTGCAGCCATTTTTCACTCCATCTGAAAAAACGGTTTGTTCTGGCTCTCTTTTTCGAGCGCAGCAGCCTGGAACAGGCCATGGGGGTCAGGGTTAAAGAGACGAATAACGAGGCAAGAATTGTCACCAGGATCATGAAAGCGAGTTGGCCGAAGATTATCCCGGAGATACCCTTTACAAAAAGGAGCGGAGCGAATACGGCAACAATTGTAAGGGTGGACGCCGCCACGGCCATACCCACCTCGGAAGCGCCGGTAACGGCTGCGATTTTCGGGTCTTCTCCTCCATCCACGTGCCTGACCACATTCTCAAGGACCACGATGGCATCGTCCACCACCATTCCCACAGCTATGGAAAGACTCATAAGAGAAATTACATTGATGGTGTAACCCATGAAAAAAAGACCGATAAAGGCGGTAATCATAGAAAACGGGATCGCCAGGGTAACCACCAGGCTGGTCCTGAAACGACGCAGAAAAAAGAAACATACCAGAATAACAAGGACGGTGCCCACCGCGACCGCTTCGGTGAGATTGTAGATCATGGAATAAATATGGTCCGAAGTATCCAGGATAATGTGCAGATCAATATCGGCCGGGAGCGTCTGCTTCAATCCTTCAAGATGTTTTTTTACCGCATTGGTCACATTCACGGTATTGGCGCCGGACTGTTTCTGGATGAAGATTACCATGCCGGGCACGTTATTGCCCCAGCTCCACTGGTTACGTTCCTCGTGGGCATCGAATACGTCGGCCACGTCTTTTAAGCGGACCAGGGCATCATCCTTGCTCCCGATTACCGTATTTGCAATCTCATCTGCATTTTTAAAACGGCCGGCCACCCGTATCTGGAGCTCATACTGCCCGATCTTTACTGTGCCTGCAGGAAGGTTCAGGTTCTCGGCGCTGAGGATATTTTGAATTTTTTGTATCGATAGATTATAGGCTTCTATGGCCTGGCGGTCGAAATGAACGTTGATCTGGCGCTCCACCCCGCCTTCATAAAATATTGCGCCTACCCCTGAGATCCTTTTAAGGGGATCGGCAATTTTTTTATCCACGATCCTATAAAGATCGGGGCTGCTCTCCTTGGCCGTAACGGTCATCACCAGCACCGGCACCATGGCGCTGGAAAATTTGAAAACAAATGGTTCCTCGGCGTCATCTGCTATATCAGGCTTGGCAAGGTCAATTTTTTCCCTGATGTCATTGACCGCCACATCAAGGTTGGTTCCCCAGTTAAAAATACAGGTTACAATAGATAGATTATCCTTGGAGACCGATTCGATGCGGTCGAGATTCGGGGTGGTGGAGAGCTGGTCTTCCATATATTTGGTGACCTCTGACTCCACATCGACCGCCGATGCTCCGGGATATGGGGTGATAACACTGGCAGCCGGGGGTTCGATGTCAGGGAGAAGATCAAGATTAAGGTTGAAAAATGCCACAATCCCTATCAATACAACGGCCGCAAAGAACATTATGGTGCTTACAGGACGACGGACTGCTATTTCCGGCAGCTTCATTTCTCTATCTTCCCCTCTACAACAACCTTCGTGCCTGACCTCAGGCGCCCTGCGCCTGTGACTACCACCTTCTCTCCTTCAGAGAGGCCTTTGATGATTTCGGCTAAGCGCTCGCCGATTTGGCCTGTTCGAACCGTGCGCTTTTCTGCGATATCATCGATCACCACAAACACGTAGAAAGTTCCGCTGCCGGGCAGGCGCTGCAAGGCATCACGCGGGATGGCAAGGGACCGTCTTTCCCCTGCAAAGAGATTCACCCTGGCAAACGTCCCGTCCACCAGCTTTTCGGACGGGTTGGGCACCTTGATTCTCACCCGGAAAGTTCGCGTCTGTTGATCCACCATTGGATTGACAACAGCTACCTTTCCCATAAACTCATGCCCGGGGAAGACGTCTGCCGTAATCACCGCAGAGATTCCGACGTCGACGCGACTCATGTCGGTTTCCGGCAAGCTGATATCACACTTCAGAGATTCTTGGTCCACGATCCGCAGAAGTGGCGGTCCAGGCGCAACCGCCTGACCTATCTCCACATTTCTTTCCACGACGGTGCCGGTGATGGGTGATCGTATCTCTGTATCCTTGAGATGTTCCACTGCTATCTCTAGGGTCGCCTTTGCCTGGTCACGCTGCGCCTTGGCGGAGGACACCTCTTCCCTGGCGGTCCTAAAGGCCGCTTCTGCTGCATCAAAGCGACTTTGCGGAATCACCTTTTCTTTCAGCAGCTCGGTTGCGCGACGGTATTCTCTCTCGGCCTGTTCAAACTGGGCGTTGGCTTGCTGAATTGCTGCTCCCTCAGCCGCAAGCGCTGCCTGCGCCTGTTTGACCGCGAGATCGAAGTTTATCCTGTCCAATCTTGTAACGACCTCACCGGCTTTGACTCGATCCCCGATATCAACCAGAACGTCGGTTACTGTCCCTGCCACTTTGGGACTCAGCAGAACTATCTCCCGGGCTTTCAGGGTCCCGACGGCATTGATCTCATCACGAAACTCATGGTGTACGACCGCTACAACGGTGACTGGTAACGCTTTGTCGACCATATGCACATCTACGTCTTTTTGCCATTGTTTCTTGGAAAACTGAAAGACTAAGAGCGCTATAGCGGCCACTGCAACGGCAATTAAGATATATCCTCCTTTCCGCTTCATTTGACAGACTCCTCTTCATTAATATCAGGCAGCACCATCGCCATTGCGCCTGTTGCTCTCTGAAGGGCAGCAAGCGCAACATTGTAGTCAAAAAGAGCCTGGCTGTGATTTGCTTCGGCTCGACTCAAATCCGTTCGGGCATCCAAGACATCTGTATTTGTCCCTTCTCCCGCCCGGTATCTGGCTCTTGCCTGGCGGTAAGCCTCCCCGGCCGTCTTCAATGCACTCTCAGCCGCCTCGATATTCTTTTCCGCTTTCCCAAGGTCCAGGAAAGCCTGGCGCACCTCAAGACGAATGCGGTCTGTTGTTTTATCTTGCTGAATTCTTGTCTGTGCAAATTGTGACCTCGCATCTCTGACCTTGGCCGCGGTTTTCCCCCAATTTATGAGGGGAAGCTGTGCCCCTATTCCGACTGTCCAGTGGTCATCGCCCTCCAGATCCCGAACATCGCCTTCCATGTATTCGTAGCGCCCTTCCAGAGCAATGGAAGGCATGTATTCACCCCTGGCCGCCTTAAGCGCCTGTTCCGCAGATGCAATTTGGGAATCAATTGCCGACAATTCCGGACGTTGCGAAAGGGCCAACTCGGTGAGAGACGAAAGCTCCTCTTCCGGCCTGGGTGGCCGCTCCAAGGGTTCTGTCAGAAGCAATGATTCTTCAAGGGGGATGCTTAGCAAGTTCTTAAGTGCAGAGTGAGTCAGATCGACAGCGTTGTCAGCCCCGTTCATCTCCTTGCGGGCGTTGGCAAGTCCCGTGAGGGTGCGAAGGAGGTCGATTTCCGGATTCGCCCCTTTTTCCACCAAAATTGCCACATCATGCTCGTGAGTCTCAAGCAGATCGACAGCCTCCACGGCAACCTTTTGGAATGCCTCGGCTACCTGCGCGGTCCGGTAAGCGCGTGTGACCTGGAAAATGATTTCCTCTTCGACGCTTCGATTCTCCATGACCTGGGCTTCGCGTGAGTATTGGGCTGCCTTTCGCGCCGCATTCAACCTCCCTCCCATGAAAATGGGCTGGCGAATAACAATTCCCGCCTTGTATGGATCACGTTCCATAAAGGTCAATGATTGCGGCCCCATTGCAAAGCTCAACTCCTCGTCTAGTCGCGTATAGGAAGCCTCTGCCCCCAAAAAAGGGAGCATGGCCGACATGGCCTGGGTTATCTTTGCATCGGCTTGAACCAGCGCTTCTTGGGTGAGACGGATGTCGTAATTCTGTTGCAACGCGATCAGCAGGCAATCACTCAGTGACAGGTGTATGCGCCCATCCTTTCCGAACCTCCACAGCACTTCATTGGAAGAAGGGGTACGCCTGCTTTCCATTTCTGGTGATAGCTCGGCAGTCGCTCCGGAATAGTTGTGAGGTAGATAGCCAGGAGAGCGCACAGAAGCACAACCTGTGATCAGCAACAGTCCACCGCTCACGAGAAGGAATGACATAATTTTTGTGCTGATGCATCGCGTCGTCTTATTCATTTGGCCAAGCACCCCTTAAGAAACAATTCCGTAATCAACGGTACATTCGCCTCGTATGGATGCTGCTCCGGGTCTTCCAGCCAGCAAAAAAGAAAGGCATTGGTAAGCCCCTCCAAGGCCAAAGCCAAGTAATAAGGGTTCATCTCGCGGAGCACATTTCCGCGAATACCTTTTTCCAATACCGAAGCCAGTTGCTTTACCAGTTCGTTATAGAACTTGCGAATGTCCTGATCGAGGCCGGCCTTGATGTTGAAACTCGCGCCCCGCGTTTCAGCAAAATAGAGGCGCATGGGGGCAATGCTATCGGCAAAAATCCTGGCCTTGGCGGCGATATAGTCCTCGAGAATAGTCAGGATGTCGTTTTCTTCGGAAAGAACACCACTTAGGATGCTATGGTATTCCCCTGCCTTTTCCATCACGAGAGCCTTGTATAAGTCCTCTTTGTTCTTGAAGAACTTGTAGAGCGTTCCGTTGGCAAACTCGGCTCTCTCGGCAATCTCGCGCATGGAGACGTTGTGGTAACCCTTCTCCGAGAAAAGCTCGAGAGCGGCGGCAAGCATCTGGCGACGGTGTCTGAGTTTTTCTCTTTCCCGCCGGGGGAGCTTCTTGTAGTACATGATTGATCTCCGATGGCTTGTATCAATAAGTGAAGAAATTATAATTTCATAGCGTGAATCTTTATTCATAAATAAGAACATAATGTCACATTGTCAAGAGGGGATCCCTGACTCAGATTTGAACGCAAGTTCCATAAAAAGCTTACTTTTCCGCTTTGGCTTAATTTAGGGCCGTGGCCTCAGACAAGGGGGGAACTGACACTCGCGCAGCCGAGCCGGAAGCGTCATTGAGATCTTCGGAGGGAGCAGGAGTCTCCTTCATGCCGGTCTGCCTTCGATGTCGGTCAACCTGCAATTCAGTTCAGACATGCGTAGATAGGGACCAGCTTATTTTGAGACCATTATCGCTGCCACAATATTAACTGCATTTCTATGGGGACATGCACATCCTGATGATAAGGCATGATGCGAGGCGTAAAATTTTCGGCAGGACGCGTTGCCGCGATTTGTGCATGGTAGAAATAGCCATTGACGGCGCCGGGGATCGCGTCTCCTCGGTTCATCGGTTCACAGACAGGTTCCTCCCCATCTTGAGGGTCCGCATAGAGTTCAATCTGAACCATATCCGGTTCCAATTCTCCAAGATACACTTGAACCGAAAAAGACCACTTATTTTCCTTCTGGAGGACCTCGATATTTGCAAAATGGACATCATGCCAGTATTTTTTCAGTTCTGTCGCCCAGGAATGGAGCTCCTTTGCAAGCTCACCGTTCTGCGCACTTCGGTGCTGAAATGTGTAGGCGGCCGGCAGGTAAATTTTCTCAACATACTCACGCACCATGCGGTTGCTGCTGAACTCCGGCGCAAGTTGGGCCATGCTGGCCCGCATGCGTGCCACCCAGGATCGCGGGATTCCTTCCGAATTGCGAGCATAGAACTCTGGGACGATCTCGTTTTCTAACAGATAGTAGAGTTGTTCGGCCTCAACGCTATCCCAGCCAGGTTCGGAATGTTCTTTACCATCACCGAGTGCCCAGCCTATTTCCGGGCTGTAAGCCTCCGCCCACCAGCCGTCCAACTCCGACAGGTTCAAGCCCCCATTGACCAGTACTTTCATGCCGCTGGTGCCGCAGGCCTCCCACGGCCGGCGCGGCGTGTTGATCCATAGATCCACGCCCTGTACCAGCTCCTGGGCAAGTGTGATGTCATAGTCTTCCAGAAAGACCACATGGTTGCGCACTTTCGGATGCTGCTCAAATTCCACCCAGGCCTGCACCAGGCGTTTGCCTACCTCATCTTCCGGATGGGCTTTACCTGCCACTATGAGCTGAACAGGCCGCTCCGGATTTGTGAGGATTCGGGCCAGCCGTTCAAGATCTTCCAGCAAGAGATTTGGACGCTTGTACTCGGCAAAGCGACGCGCAAAACCCAGTGTAAGGACATTCGGATCAAGGATCGTATATGCCTGCGCGATAACTCCGGATTCTGCACCTCGTTGTCCCAACTGTCTGGCCAGCCGTTCTCGCGCATAGTTTACCAGGTCTCGGCGCTCCTCGGCACAAAATCCCCATAGCTGTTCATCGGGAATGCGACGGATCGAATCTGCCAGAGCCTCCACTTTGTCCAGCCAGCGCCCCTTGCCGCACGCCTGCGTCCAGAGGTCATCCGACCATGGGGAATCCCAGGATGGGACGTGTACGCCGTTGGTAACATGGCTGATCGGCACTTCCCGTTCAGGCCAGCCGGGATAAAGGTCCCGAAATATATGCCGACTTACTGTTCCATGCAGTCGGCTTACTGCATTAACCGTAGAACAGCCGCGCATGGCTAAATAAGCCATATTGAAGGGCTCACTCGAGTTATGCGGGTTTTTGCGGCCCAGGGCCAGCAGTTCGTTTGATGAAATGCCAAGCTTTGCCAGATAATCCCTGAAATATGGAAAATATTTTTCGATCAGTAGTGGGCTATAGGTGTCAAAGCCGGTGGTAACCGGTGTGTGGGTAGTAAACACGTTTCCAGCCCGGGTGGCCCACAAGGCCTCCCAGAAGGACAGGCCACTCTGTTCCATTAAACTGCGTGCCCGCTCCAGAACAGCCAGTGCGCCATGACCTTCATTGATATGGCACACTTCAACCTGGAGCCCAAGTGCCTCCAGTGTCCGCCACCCCCCGATGCCCAGTATTATCTCTTGCAATAGACGCATCTCTTGTCCGCCACCATACAACTTGCTGGTTATACAGCGATCGGTGGGGCTGTTCAGCGGATCGTTGCTGTCCAGAAGATAGAGGCGCACCCGGCCTACGTTCGCGCACCATACCCTGAGCAGCAGTGTCCTTCCCGGCAGCTCCAGAGGAATATGGAGCCACCCGCCTGAGGTTGCGCGCACGGGCGAGATAGGTAGACTGGTAGGGTCATTATAGGGATACGCCTCCTGCTGCATACCCTGGGCATCCATTATTTGCCGGAAATAACCTTCGTGGTAGAACAGCCCCACACCCACCAGCGGTACGCCGAGATCGCTGGCAGCTTTCAGGTAATCTCCGGCCAGAATGCCCAATCCTCCTGCATATAAAGGAAGTGCCTCACCCAGACCAAATTCCATGCTGAAGTAAGCAATTTGTTTCAAGCCCGCGTCTTGATGCGTCTTCCCGTACCAGCATGGATCATTTAGACAGCTCTTGCGGATTTTGGCCAGACGCCGCAATTCGTCCTTGAAATCCGAATCCTCAGCCAATTGTTCAAGACGTTCCTGGGAGACATCCTGGAGGATCATCCATGGGTTTTCAGTTCGCTCCCATGTCCGTGGGTCCAACCTCCGCCACAGGGCGTCACCGGCATGACTCCAGGTCCACCGAAGGTCGAGAGCCAGCTCGGTTAACTCTGCCAGATCAAGGGGCAACTCCCGTAACAAATACATCGAATCCATATCATTTACTAATTTTGCAAAAAATGTGAATCTGTCTTATGTAGCCCGAAACTCCCTGCCTTCTTTTTCGCTGGCAACGCAACTGTAAAATAATCGGTTCCAGGTTCCAGGTTCAGGGTTCAAAGGTTATAGTCTGCTGATATCTTTAACTTTATAACACAATGCTCAGATTACCTCTTTCACCCAACGGGTGAAACATAACATTCATCCCTATTGACGCGTTATCCTCTTGTTAACAGCCAGTTAGGGCTCTTCAACCGGGAACCGTGAACGTTGAACCGCTCAACCTAGGAATAACAGTTACTCCCGCGTCATAGCGGCCCCGCACTTGGGGCATTTTCGCTCAAAGCAAGGGGTTGCAATTTGATGTGCGAGTCGTTCACCACAGTTAGGGCAAATGCAGTTTCCTCCGGGGCCTGCGGCAACGCCGCCGGATCCGCCGCGTCCACCGCCGCCTCGTCCCATGCCTCTGCCTGTTCCAGGGCCTTGCCCTCTTGGGCCTGTTCCGTCTCCTCGTGGCATTTTACTTTCCTCCTTATTCAGTGTTTTTCGTATCTTCCGTGTACGCAGACCGGTTGCAGGAAATGAGAAGGAAAAGAGGGGGCGGGGCAGAGGTCGCTTTAGGCGCGGTCTAGCCCCGCCCCTAAGTTTCCTCTAACCATTCTACCCCTGAGATTCTTTCTCCAGTTCTCCAATCCGTCTGTTCATTTCATCTAATGCACTTCTCATAGAATCCGCCTCAGCCTTGAGCATACGGGCCTCCTGGGCGGGGTCCATGGGATAAGGCGGGCCATACACCGGTGCATAGGCTCCGCCCCAGCCCAAGCCATACCCAGGACCAAAGCCTCTTCGAAAACCCCATCCCCGGCCATAGCCGTAACCCCGACTATACCCAGGCCTGTATGCCGTCCCAGCAGGGTTACAAAATCCGCGAGATCCTCCGGTCATCGGACCTTCTCCCCTGGGCCCTGTGCCATTTAATCCTGGCATATCAAACACCTCCTTTCGTTCAAAATCCTTCTCCGCAACCGTGTCCCTACCGGCCCGCCCTCCATGTCATTCTTTGCGCTGTTTGAATCATCCCCGTTTCTGTCAGGGTGATATTCCATGGCAAGCTTCCGGTGTGTCCGTTTAATCTCTTCTTCTGAGGCATCGGCAGTCAGTGCCATAATCCTGTAATAATCCTTTGTGACCACCGTTTTTACATCCCATCTATGTACTTACCTGCGTCTGCATGTGGCTCCGAGAAGACTACGCCACAGCCGCCTTTAGCTGTTCCCCTTCCATAATTTTTTCGACGATTTGGTTGTATGCCTTAGTTACCTCTGAATCCGGATATTTTTCCATGTACGATTCTCCTGCGTCAGCACACTGCACCATCTTAGGGTCCAGGGGGATTCGACCCAAGAACGGGATA
>JAIWEZ010000013.1:11370-16974 GCA_048631945.1 Gammaproteobacteria bacterium
TCCCGAACAGATCAATAGGTTTGCCGCAGTGGGGACACACAAAACCGCTCATGTTTTCTATCAATCCAAAGACTTCCATCTTAACGGTTTTGCAAAAATTGATCGATTTTCTAACATCGCCTAAACATATTTCCTGAGGCATGGTCACAATGATCGCCTTGGCATCCGGGATGTTTTGAGCGACGGTCAGTGGCTCATCCCCCGTTCCAGGCGGTGAATCGATTATGAGATAATCCAGCCTTCCCCAATGAGTGTCAGAGATGAATTGCCGGATGACATGTAGCTTCAAAGGTCCCCGCCAGATGACGGCCTCGTCCGTATCTTGGGTCAAGGATTCGATAGAGACCACTTTCAGGTTGTCTGAGTACGGCTTGGGTATCATTCGCTTATCTGCGCTTACCTCAAGAAGTCCCTTGAGGCCAAGCATTCTTGGAATGTCCGGGCCGTGAAGATCTACATCCATCAGGCCGACTTTGGCCCCCCTTTTTGAAAGGGCAATGGCCAAGTTAACGGCAACGCTTGTCTTGCCAACACCCCCTTTGCCGCTCATGACCAGAAACTTGTGTTTGATTAAAACGAGGGATTCTTTGATGAGCTTATCTTGTGCAGCCATGTCACGCTCAGATATTGAGCGGCCGCTTTTCTTTGTTTTACTCACGTGCAAACCTCCTATATTCGTAATCTGTCCAGTATTTCAGTATTCCAATCGTGAGCAAAGTAAACTAAGTTGCCTATCAGAGGATGGAGGTGTGGCATAGAAAGGGGGGGGAACAGCAGCCACTGCAGTGAAACGCAACCCCCCATCCCCTGATGACTTCCGTCGTAGGTTCATAAACAGTAATTGATCTAATCGCTTTATGAAAAAGCGTATCATCGAACTTAGCTCCGCTTCGCCCCCCGCTAAAACAAATCTCTTATTAAACGCACAGGCAGGCCAATGGCAAGTCGGTCCCTTCCAATTGCTCCATATTCGCGCGAGTCAGGACAACCAAAAGACAAGCATATTCGGCCTGTGGTATACGCCCTCACTGCAACGCTTCCGCATACAGCCATCACACTCGAAGCCTCTAAATCAAGGTCTGTTCCATAAACTTGCTGCCACCTGCGAACCAATCTCATGGCGGCCTCGGGCTGAGCATACGATACCACTATATCCGGGGGCTTATTTGTGCCTAACAATACAGCGTGAATTTCCCCGTTAAGACGTGGTGTATTCGTGATAACCTTCCGCGCAATATCGGGTTTGATGCCTGTCATTTCGACCATCTTACGTGCTATGTTATCATCCTCCGTAGTCGTCCAGCCAAGGCTTCGGCGCGCGCCGAGACAGTTGACGAGATGTCGTGTCAAGACTATTGGCATAGTTATTGACTCCTTTATCGCTTCACACAGGCGCATTGGCCTTTTGGCCAAATTTTCCTTCGGTGTACTGTCACGCTGGAATACGATCCCTGTCCAGCGACCGCCGATTCTTTCCTGAAGCAGCTTTACCTCATCCATTGAACGACCTCCTTTTGGTCCCTACATGAATTTCGTTCGTGTCAGGTGTTTTCCGAGGGGCATTGTTATCCCGGGAGGCCCTATTCCATTCTTTGCACTAACCACCGAGCCCCTTCCTATGCGTTATGGGACTGGCAGGATAACCTGGAAGAAGAAAGCGAGCCTCGGCCAGCCGACCGGTTACGTAGGCATCCAGCACCTCATCTACCATGCCGCTCACAAAAGGTATTATTTCAATTCCATTTCCTGCCACGACTGTGGTCAGAGAGCGCGAAATCGCACCGCAGATGAGGACCCTTACACCAAAACGTGACAATATCCCTGCGCGTGAAATCGATGGGCTCTCGTCAAGAGGGATTTCGCTTCGACTAATCTCCTTCCCACCGTGTAGCTCCACCAAAACGAGGGACCGTGCAAAGTCAAAGACAGTAGAAACCTGGCCAGCCCATGCGGGGATTGCCACCCTCATGCTTCGCCTCTCTTTTTTACCCGCAGCCTTAGCTGTTTTATCTATAGATCTTCACATATTTGGCTGCAAAAAATCCCCCTCAGTCCCCCTTTACAAAAGGGGGAAGTGTTGGCCCCCCTTTTGTAAAGGGGGGTTAGGGGGGATTTTGAAATTATTTATGTGAAAATCTTTAACAGCAATTCACGTGCCATTGCAATAATAGCACGCCTCAGAGCCAAAAAGCACTTAAAAACAACAGGTTACCACTAAAGCGCGAAGAAAGGTAACAGGCAGAGAGTAGCGGTTCTGCTACTTACACAGGCTTAAGGGGTGGCATAATTGCAACTTCGCCAAAGAATGGTAAAGAGGGAAATTAGGGGCTTCGCCCGAATTGGGGTATTGGAGCAATGGAGTACTGGAGTGATGGGTTTATAGGAACAAAAAAACAGTTTTTATCCACTTTTGCCATCTACTACTCCAGTACTCCAACACTCCAATACTCCACGTGAATGGCATAAATAGATTGCCACAACAAGCTATGATTTCAACAGGTTGTAGAATTGCCGAGGCGTCAAATTAGGATTGTTGCCCGGACGGAGGCACTTGAAGACCCAAGGACTTGATCTTGCGGAATAATGTGGTCTTGTGGATGCCGAGCTGGCTAGCCGTCTGCAAACGGTTCCAGTTGTTACGTCGAAGAGCGTTCATCAGGAAGGCCGCTTCCATGTGTTTGAGGGACATGAACTCTGTCTGTTTCGGGCAGTTAATGCATGCGGCGGAACATAGCGGCTCGGGGAGATGCCTTCGTTCAATCTCCCCCGAACGGCAGAGTACAAAGGCCCGCTCAATAATATTTTTCAACTCGCGCACATTACCCGGATAGTTGTAAGACATCAAGCAAGTCAGTGCTTCGTCAGTGATGCCTACCACCTCTTTGCCTTGTATCCTGTTCAGGCTTGCAATGAAGTGGTCCACAAGAAGCGGAATGTCCTCCATGCGCTTCCAGAGTGGCGGAAGCTCAATTCGCACTATATTGACCCGGTAGAAAAGGTCCTGCCGAAATCTGCCCTTGGCCACCAAGTCTGACAAGTTCTTGTTCGTTGCGGCTATGACCCGCACATCTGCCTTGAGCGATTTGACTGAGCCTAAGGGATCGTAGACCCGCTCTTCCAGAAAGCGCAACAGACGGACCTGCAAGGCAGGTGAGATATCGCCGATCTCGTCAAGTAAAAGGGTTCCACCTTCAGCGATGGTAATACGGCCCGGTTTGTCCTTTCTTGCATCCGTAAAAGCCCCCGCCTTGTAACCAAAGAGCTCCGATTCCAAGAGCGTATCCGGAAGCGCCCCGCAGTTAATGGCCACGAAAGCTTTTTTTCTGCGAGGACTCAGGTTGTGGATGGCCCGGGCAACAAGTTCTTTGCCCGTGCCGCTTTCACCCTCGAGCAAAACGGTGCTCCCACTTTCAGCGATCTGGGGAAGCACATCGAAGATCTCACGCATGCCGTGGCTGCGACTGAGGATATCCTCAAAGCGATAGTCACGTTCGATTTCTTTTCGAAGCTGCTCTATCATCGTAAGATCACGAAAGGTCTCCACACCCCCGATGATCTCGCCCCGCCGATTCTTTAGCACAGCCGTGGAGATACGGATTGGACGACGATTACCATCTTTGTCTAGAATGACTGCCGCCTTCCCTACAATGGGTTTTCCGGTGTGGATAGTCTCTCGGAGGGCACAGTTGCCTTCGCAGATATTCGCCCTTAGTATGTCCTTGCACGCTTGACCTATCGCCGTATCGCGAGGGATACCGGTAATCATCTCGGCCGCACGGTTGAAAGACGTGATACGCCAATTCCGATCCACCGTAAAGACACCCTCGGTGATTGAGTCAAGAATTATATCCCGTTTTTTGGTGGGCATACGATCAGGCACGACCCTTAATATCTTGGCATTTTCTGGGAAATATTACAATGGCTACCGGTCCATTCAGGAAACGAGCCACAAGGCTCGGTTCCGGGTCCTGTCGAGGACATATCTCGATACACTACCCATAAAAAAGGCCTTGCTGGCGCCACGCCTGCCAATAACTACTGTGCCGTAGTTTCCCTCCTTGGCCTCATCAACGATTGCCTTGCCCACATTCACAGTACGCCGGGTCACCTTAATATCAATCTGTTTCTCCTGGATGCCGGCTTCTCTAAACCTCTCCTGAGCGTGGACGTAGAAGTGATCTATGCTTCGTTTGTCACCTTGTGCGATGACCTGCTCGATGTCAGCCTTTTTTTCATCAAAATCGATCATACAGTAGTCTCTTAGCCTTGGCACGACATGAAATAGCGTCACCTTGATCTTCGGGTTTTCCCCAACCATGAAGCATAGGTGATCCACTGCGCCAAGTGAACTCACAGAGCCATCAACAGCCACAATGAACCTTGTAGATGTCACATCGCCATCTACCACCCACACAGGTATGACCGTGGAATGCTCTATCAATTTAGCGGTGACGCTTCCCATAAAGACCTTCTGGACACGCGAAAGTCCTCTTCGTCCCACGACAATTGCATCGTAGAGGCCCTTCTGGCCACGTTCCAGAATATCCTTGACAAGCCCTATTAACTTGGGCTGGGTTGCCGCATCAATGCGTTCCTCAGCGATTCCCATCCCTAGCATTCGGGCCTTGTACTTTTTTAGGATACTCCGGGCATGGTCCGCGTTTTTCCGGATGACTCTTTGCAACTCAGCTCTGGCCTTGAAGTCGGTTTTGGCCTCATCCAGGAGAAACTGCGAAATAGTAGGTTGCACGTGGAATAAGGTCCAGGTAACATCTTTTACTACGGATGACATCCTAATGGCATACTGGACGGCATGCCTTGAATGGATAGAATCATCGACGGCCAGTAGGATTTTTTTCACCACGGGCAGACCCTCCTTTCTAATCAACGAGTAGTGATCCAACTAAGCTATATCGTATATACTTCGTGTTTGTAACTTGTTTCAGCTCAGGATGCATGGCGGAATGTCCGACAAAGCACCCAACATCGGCCTTGATGACACTTAGCATGATCTTTTCTTCCATCTTAGCCTCTTAGCCGAATTTCAACTTTCCAAACTGCTCAACACCAATAATAACCGGCAAAACGCGTGCCAAGAAGCAAATCAAGAGCAAGGCAACATAACATGCTGAAACTACATACTTTTAGTAAAAGGCAAGCCAGCTTCGTCCATTCATACAAGACCTGTCGCCATCAGTATTTTTTACAGATTGTAAAGGCGGCGCATAGACCCGTGGAGCGGTGATGTTATGTAGTGTCCATCCATAAATGGCTATTTCCTGCAATCGCCGACTTCGCCATAGTGGCCTTCTTGGCTACGAGCCGACTTCGCCAAAGCACTGGCTGCGACGGCTGAACGGCTGAATCTGCGTCAGACTCAGATTTCAACCCGCCTGAGGCGGATAAATCCTCAAAATACCCAATGTATTCCTGCGGTTAAAATTTTCGTCTTCCTTGACCTTGCAAAAAATATCTCATTTCGTAATAGTTCAGCCCACGTTGTCATTTCGAACGAATGTGAGAAATCTTGATCGGAAAGCACACAATTCCAGGCCAAAAGATTTCTCCCTTTGGTCGAAATGACAGAAAAAGCAATAGGTGCTG
>JAIWEZ010000014.1:0-16936 GCA_048631945.1 Gammaproteobacteria bacterium
CCCTGAGCGACCGCGGAAAGGGATGATCTCAGTAGACGCATACCCAAAGTCTGCTGGCAAATCATGGGCTATGCCCTGCTTGCCATTCTCAAAGCATGGCGTGATCTTCGACAATAGGCAGTCCCCCTTCTCGAAGTAGATACCACTTCTAATGTCTTTACCAGGTTTCCATGTCCAATCGTGGACATAGGTATTGCCTTGGGAAATAAGTTCCATCGGGACAAACGGTACTCGGTCAAAGGCACCCAGATCCAAGCCCCGCGGTTTGGACGTGAAGGCCGTCGCCTCGCCAATAGTCGTCTCTGTCCATCCCTTCTTCATTTCGTGTCCTTCGTGTGTTTCGTGGTTCCCTTTCTCCCCGCCCCATACTTCTCCCGCAATTCACGCACCAGACGCCCGGTTTCACCGTCCTGATCCTCAACCACGGCCCCGGCTATCTCGCGCTCAATTTCTTCCACCGTTGGCAGGCTGGGCTTGAGGTCGTCCGGCAGGGCACGGGTAAGTTGATATTCGGAGACGCCGATCGGCTTCTTGAGACCACGCAGGGCGTATTCCAACAGCGTTGTGCATCCAAGGCATTTCTGCCGCAATCTGGGGCAGATTCTCACCGTCAAATTCTGCCGCAGGCTGCGGCAGATTTCTAACCTCTTCTGTATAAGCAAGATAGAATGCGCGCATGCGCCAGATGTTGCGCGGTGAGAAGCCCTGAATGTCTGGAAACTCCTGCCGGACATCCCGGGAAAGTCGCTCAATGACGGCAGATCCCCAGCCTTTCGCCCGCTGACGCTCGACAATCAGCTTCCCAACTCCCCAGTAAAGGGCAACCAACTCCCTGTTGGCGGCCAAACCTGCACGAACACGAGCCTCGCGGATGCGGGACTTGACCTGATTGAGCAGTTGAGCATAGTTCGCCTCGTTGAAGGGGGTTGAGAGGTCCTCGCTCATAGTCTTCCTCCAAGCCATCTGCGGCCGATGCAGTCTGCCGGTCTGCGCCTCTCGGGCATCTCATCCCGCATATCCAGAATGGCATGAGGCAACGCTCCGAGTTTCGGGAATCTGACCCGCCGCTTCAACTTCCGCCACTGGAGCCGGCGCCAGCGCTGTTCGTCGCGGTTAAACCGATCAATGAGTTCCTGATTGGGTTGTAACATGGTCTACTTGAACCCCATCTGCGCGAAGACCTTCTCCAGATCAGCGTCGATTTTTTTCGCTTCCTTCTCCAACCCTCGGAGTTCTTCAAGAACCTCGGGAATTGGCCGATAAACTTCCTTCTCGCTCGTGTCGATATACCGGGAGGGAGACAGGTTGTAGTCATTCCCAGCCGCCTCTTCGTTTGTTATGACCTTGACGAAACGCTCAACGTCCTGCCCCTTGATGAAGGCCTGGGCGATCTTGCGGATATTTTCGTCCGGGATGTAGTTCTTTGGGCGGCCCTTCTTGAACTCCCGGCTTGCGTTCACCAGGACAATATTGCCCTGACGATGGGGGAGTTTGTGGCGATTCAGCAGAATGATGATGCCGGCGGCGGTGGTGTTGTAGAATAAATTGTCCGGTAAGAGTATAACGCCCTCGACGAGATCATGATCGACGAACCATTTGCGGATGGTCTTTTCTTTGTCTTCGTTTCGGCTCCCGCTGCCGCGTGTCACCGCACCTGTGTCGAGGACGACTGCTGCCCGGCCTGTGGACTTGAGCGAGGTGATGGTGTGCTGCAGCCAGGCCCAGTCCGCCTTGCTGGAGGTGATGCCGCCATGCTCCTCAAAGCGCCCGAAGTCATCTTTTTCATAGACAGTGGGATCAAAGGGCTGGTTCCACATGGGGTTCGCCACGACGATGTCAAACTTCCTGAGACTGGCGTCCGTTTCCCGGAACTTGGGATTTGTCATTGAATTGCCGCGTACGATCTCGCCTTCCATGTCATGAATGACCATGTTCATCCGGGCGATGGCGTAGCTCGATCCTGTCAGTTCCTGACCGTAGAGCTTGAGCGGGCGGCTGACCTTCAGATCACGTTCCATGAGGACCAACTCGCACTTGATGAGTAGTCCCGCCGATCCACAGGCATAATCATACACCACTTCTCCTTGGGCGGGGCGAAGCATATGGGCCATGAGCCAGCCGACCTCGGTGGGCGTGAAGAACTCACCTGCGCTCTGCCCCTGCCCTTCAGCGAATTTGCGGAGCAGGTATTCGTAGCAACGTCCGAGGAAATCCGGCTCAACATCGTACAGACCAAACCGGTAGCGCGGATCAGAGAGCGTTTCTATAATACCGGACAGGGCGGCATCACTGATCTCTCGTTCGCCGCTTCGAGTCTCATTGAAGTCAACGATGTCGATGACCCCACTGAGGTCTTTCCGCCGATCTCCTGTATTGGCCTTGACGATGGTCCGCATTGTGAAGGTTAGCTGTTCTCCAAGCGTCTTGGGTTTGTAATCCTCCGGCCACTCAAACTGCTCGCGTCCGCTAACGACAGGCCATCGGGCCTCGGGTGGAAGATATAAACGAACGAGGGTCTTGTCCGCCTCTATGATCGAAAGAGCGGTATCCCTGTCACCGTAGGTTTCGGAAAGCCGCTCCAATTCATCCTCGAAAACGTCCGAAAGTCGCTTGATGAAGATTAGAGGTAAGATGTAGTCCTTGAACTTAGGCGCATCCTTTTCGCCACGAATGGAGCAAGCTGCGCTCCAGAGCATCTGCTCCATGGATTTTGTAGTCAGCAGATCCTCTCTGGAGCCTCGGCGACGCTGGCGCTTGTTCGATACAGTCCTGCTTGAGTCAAACCCCACCTGAACCATCAAATCAGCGATTGCCTGTTTGGCCTTGCCACGGGGCGCGCTTTTGTCGTTTTCCCAGCGATTGAGGGTTGAGAAAGCCACGCCGAGCCTGTTGGCAAGTTCCTCTTGACTCAATTCAAGCTTGGCCCTGACCTGTTTCAGGATGTCAGGGATTTCTCTATTTTCCATGCCTTGCCTCCAATCGGATAATACAATACGCTATAGCAATTATAGCAAAAGTCAAGCATTATTTCGGATTTTTTTCGGGCGACTTGTGACATGTTAGGGTATTAGGGGACGATGGTTCTGAATGGACTTATGGATACTCTATCCAGTAACATAAGAGACCGTCTTCTTAATGACAGGGTTCCGCTGGATATATATAAGCTCCACTATAGTCAAGGAGGCCGCCCGTTTTGGCGGCAGCCTTGATGGACTTGTCCCGCTATTAGTAGAAGAGCGGTTAAAAAAGGCGTTTAGGTGATAAGAAAATAATGAATTGAAGAATAAATGCCCTCAGAATTTCGGTTAACCCTGAACCTCTGAACCTCTGAACCAGTGAACGGTTACTGAAATTTTAACCTTCAGCCTTCCCTGTGATTTCAGGCTTTTTGGCTTGTTCTAATGCTATCTCTCTCACTGATGTAAACGCTTTTGCCTGGGATGCTCCTGCTATGGCCTTTTCAGCTATCTGGTGGACCTGCTTCATGGCTGAGCTTGCGTCATCTTTAAGTTCTGTAACCTTCTTTTCTTGAGAGGCGATGGTATCCTCCAGGAACTCAATTTTCTGCTGATAAACCTTGCGTTCCCACTCCCTTTCTGTAGCAGCCATCTGCTTTTTCTGTTCCATTTCGCGGGTAACTGCTGCAATTGCTTCTTTTTTTTCTTTTTCGACTTCGTTTTGAAGTATACCTGGGAACTTCTTGGCCTGTTCTCTCAGATCCTTTAGTTCGGATTCCTGTGCTACAAGCGCTGCCTCCCTCTCTGCAAACTCCTTTTCCGTGCTTTCTTTCAACTCCTGAAGCTCTTTTTCAAGAGATGCCCTATTCTCCTTATATTTATCCTCTTCTAATTTTCTGGTACGATCCCGTTCATAGATATACTCGGCTTGTTCACGTTCCCACTTCTGCTTTGTGAGCGACTCCTCCTCTTCTAGTTCGCGAAGAAAACGCTTTTTCTCATCTTCCCATTCAGCCCTTTTCCCCTCTATCTCCTTTTGAAGAGTGACCTGCAGCTCAGAGTATTTCCTTTCAAGAACCGCAAATTTTTCCTCATAATCCGACTCCAGCTTTGTTATGCTTGAAGCGAATTCTGTTTCAGCTACGTCTCTTCTCTCTTCATAGGCCTCAACCAGCTTATTCAAGGCATCAGATGCCTCTTCTATGTCATAGAGTTCTTTAAGCCTCTTCTCTTGAAGTGATACTGCGCTCTTCAGTTCCTCAAGACGTTCGGCCTGAGAGGACAGCTTGTCTGTTAGATCGCTCAGGGTCTTTCCTAACAACCCCTTGAGATTGGTGACGTTTTCAATTACTCCGTGTACTGTTGCCTCTTTTGCGGCCTCCAATGCTACCGCCTCTTTGTATTTTTCTGCTTCAGAGCGCCATTTCTCAGACTCTTTGGCCTCCGTCACCTTTTTTTTGTAAGCTTCGAGAAGACCGGAGTATTCTTCGATTATCTCTTTTTTGGTCATCTGGGATGAAATCTTGAATTGTTCCGCCATTTCCTACTCCCTGAAATCTATTATTCGAGCCGTTTGCGGCTTACTTTAATATTAATATACCAGTCCTTTCAACTTTAAAAAAGTCCCTTATACTTTTTTCATAAGCGTTCACGGGTTCAAAGGTTCAAAGGTTCAGAGGTTCAGAGGTTAGGGTTCAGGGTTCACCGAAAATCTGAGCAGTTGTTTCGTGAGTTTTGAACGGATCGTCGAGCGTAACCCTGAACAAGGAAATAGACATGGGGTCGGGAGGCTTTATACCAATTCACTGTAGGAACCTGATTTTCTGTATAGACTTTGGTTCACCAGATTTGGTAATCAGCTTTCTTTTCGCAATAGGCCGCAACCGCTTGATCGCACACTCTCGCCGCACAGCAGCCCCACGGTCGCCGACCGCTTCACGATATACAAGCTCAACCGGCCGCCTGGCCCGCGTGTATTTAGCCCCGCGTCCTGCATTGTGCAGGGATACGCGGGACTCCACATCCTTTGTAATGCCGGTGTAAAGACTGCCGTCAGAACACCGAACCATATAGACGTACCATCCTACCATTGGAGTGCCCGTTCCGGATTTGTACGGCATTTTCATGAAGTATGCAAAGGGAATCGTGCATAGATATACGCCAAGGCTTTTTTACGGTGGCGTATTGACAAGCCTCGCATCCAGAGAGAAAGGACGAGGCGTGTTGATCAAGATCCGGGAGAAGTCCGGATGCCTCGGATTGAGCAGAAAGTTCCGCTCCATGGATACGATGGCCGATGGAACGGAAAGCACAGCCGTTTGGCCTTCCCTGACCCAGCCTGTGCCGATCTTCTGTAAGTCCCTGGGGGCCGGGGTCCGTTGCCAGTGGTCGGGGAGTGCGTCGAACTCGACGCGCTCGATTTCGATATCCTCCGGGATCTCGGCGGACATGGCAACGAGGCTTGTCGGGAAGACCTCGGAGTCAAGGTGGACCAGGACCTCAAGGACCGCCAGGGAGAGAGTTTCCGCCACGTAGACGACGAAACTTCCCGGAAGCGTCCACCGACTTCCATAGAGATATGCCCCTTTGCCGCTAAACGCCTCGGCAGCAAGGCGCTTGTGGCAAAGACGCCAAACGAGCACTAGCTGACGACCCCGTGCTCGATGCGGCCAAGCACGGTTTCGACCTGTTTGGCACCAAAGTCAGTGTCGAGGAGGTTGATTGGGGCCTCGCCATCGAGGACCCGGTTCGGCTTCCGAAGCCACCTGTGAGCCCTTTCGGGTTCGCCGAAGACCTCTTCTGCCCGAAAGACGATACGAAAGAGCCGAAAGAGCCGATCCGACTCGCCAGGCCGAAGTTTTCCTTCCCTTTTCCGCCGCGCAAGCGTCCGCTCAGGGACCCCAAGCAGCACGGCGAGACTTGTGCGGGAAACACCGAGACGATCGGCGGCCTTCTCAAGCCACTCGTACGGGAAACCATCCCTTAGGACCCCGATGACCTCGGAAAGGGGAAGTGTGGATTCGGGCGTGTCGCCCAGGACGAGGTCCTGGAGATACGTCTCATTCATCTGCGCAAGAGCCATGGCGGGTACCTCTTTCACTCTGACATTTGGCATATGTTATAATGCCATCTGGCTATAATGTCAAGACTGTACCGGGTAAGGGAGACCGTCTGGCGCTTCGATCAAGTTGGTAGTATCGGGACGGCATCCAGGGACGGGAAGAACGCCGTGGCCCGTCTACCGTTCATATACGTAAAGTCCGGATCCTGGTCGCATATACATCCGGTCCTGACAAAACTCGCATCGCCAGAGATGATAAGGCCGGTAAGTAATCGCCGGCTCAATATATCATGCGCAAAGCCTTTGCCGAAGAGAAGATCACTCAATGATGTCCCTCAAAGTTCCCCAACGTTTTTCTCAACTGCTTTTTTGCTCATAAGGAGCAGTTACTTATTTACTGATGTCCCCCTTTGGTTCCTTGGTTCCCGTTCACTTGTCCCCATCTATTGACTTGAGCTGGTCATTCAGCCATTTGAGGTAGTCATCGCTGCCGGAAACAATAGGTAAAGCAATTATTTCCGGCGTCTCATAAGGGTGGAGCATCTTGATTGCTTTCTCAACTTCGCCGTAAAAGCTCTTTTTGCTCTTTATGAGGCACTGCCATTCTTCGGCAGTCTCTATGTTGTCCTTCCACCAATAGGTGCTAACAATTGGTCCAACAATCTGGGCGCAGGCAGCCAATCTTCTTTCTACCAAGGCTTTAGCGATCTCTTCGGCGTCTTGTCTTTTCTCAGTTGTCGTAACCACTTGGATATATGCTTCCATACTGCCCCCCTTTCTCTTCTTAAACAAATGTCAATATTTTACCAGCATCTACCGCCCATGGACACTTCTCCCAAAATCTTTGCATCAAAGTTATTCAACACAGTCAATAAAGTCTTCAACCTTGCCGAATGTCAATATTTCATGGACGGATGTCCCGGATGTTCTTTCAGTTTCGTCGCTCCTTTTTTGATTTTGCTCGCTGCCAGCGGAAAATACAGGAAACCGGCGCTGGTCGGCATGGCCCTCTTTGTCGTCGGTCATATGGCCCTAAGATTACCTGGTTTGACAAGCAGATGCATCCCACCTATATTTATACCCGATGTTGTACTATTGTATAAAAAGAAGTGAATCATGCAGAGCGCCACTCTCCATATCAAGGTAAAACCGGAAGTTGCAAAAGGATTGAAGGCCTTATCAAGAAAAAGGAATACCTCCGTGGGAGAACTTGTCAGGCAGGCTGTCATATCCAGTTATCAACTTGAACTTATTTCCTCTCTTAATACCCGTCAGAAACGTGCACTTGAGGCATATCAAGGCGGCTACATCAGTCTGTCCAGGCTCGCTGATGAAATGGGAATGAACCTATGGGATATAAGGACGTGGCTGCAGGAGCATAATATCCCGCAAAACAACTCATTCCTCGAGGATGATGTAAAGAATGCATAGGAGAAAATGGATATTTGATACTGTTGTCCTCAGTAATTTTCTCCTGTCAGATTCGCTGTTCCTTGTTGAGAAACGCTATAACGGAAAAGGAGTTATTACCGGCGAGGTATATGGTGAGCTTTCAGCCGGATTTGCCTCATATCCTCAACTCCAACATGTGGACAAACTCATTGATAGCGGAGTTCTTGAGCTTACTTCGTTATCAAGAAAAGAACTTAAAATCTATAAACAGCTCATAGGCCACCTGGGTCGAGGTGAAGCCTCCTGTATCGCTATTGCCGATAATCGAAACACAACAAGGTGTTCAAAGGACAATTCCTTTTCCCTCCACAGATTGAAGAAGAACTCCTGGACATACATGGGGTGATTTTCACACAACGCCACCACATCCTCAATGAATGAATTCTTAATGCTCCTCTTGGCCTTTCGGTATAACTCTTTAACCCACTCTGTATAATCAACCGTTTCGATTTTACCTAAAGGAAAACTTGTGGCCAGCTTATAAAAGGCACGTTTCCTGTCATTGAACATCTCTGTGATCAGATGCCTTTGGCTTCCAGCGAATATATAGGAAATCCTGTCGTGTTTTTGTTCAGATGTCAAAGATGGCAGTCTGACTACATCACCTCCAAACTATGTTAGAATGAATCTATTACTTCCCGGGCAAGGGGGCGAGCATGTTCCGCAATATCACGATTCGCACCAATATTCTCACCAATTTTCTGATCGTCGTGGGGCTTGTTGCTGCATCGCTTTTGGGGCTGCAGTATTATTATAGCCAGAAGATGGCACTGGATGCCACCCATAAAACTTTCTATCAGATCTCTGAAAAGATCACCCTGCATATTCAGGACAGCGATCGGCTTTCCAAAGAGATGCTTTACCATACTGAACTCTATCCCGGCATCGCCGATACAATCAGCGAGAAGCTGCCGCTTGAGACCATCAGTCGTTATGCACACAACATGCAGCACAACAACAATATCTATGCCATCTATGTCGGTCATGCGAACGGCGACTTTTTCGAAGTGGTCAATATGCACAGTTCGACGGAGCTTCACAAGGTATTCAAGGCACCGAAAAATACCCGATGGATGGTGATCAAGATCTATAATGCCTCACAGGGCAGGATACGCAGCTTTGACTATCTTGATGAGACATTGGCCCTGATTTCAAGTCGAAATGAACCATCTGGTTATGTGGCCAATGTACGTCCATGGTTTACCCAGGCGATACAAAGCGATAAGGCCATCAGGAGCGATCCTTACCTTTTTCGCAACCTAGGGCAAAAAGGGATCACATTTTCAAAAATGATCAGTGACACCGGGGCGGTACTGGCCATCGATTTCACCTTATCGAAGCTCAACGCACTGCTGCAGCGGCAGTCGTTTGCCCCAACGAGCAAGATCTATATGTTTGGCAGAGACGGCTCCATCATCGCCTCATCCATCAGTGACGAGGAACAGGTCAACGAACCGTTGAACAATGCGCTTAAAGAGGGAAAAACAGACCGGATATTCAGCTATGACGAAGATGGAAAACAGATTTTTGCCATGGTCACAGCCCTCTCCACTGAGCTGGGCGCCAATACCTATCTGGGCTTCAGTGTCCATGCCGATGTGATGCTAAGACCCTATCTGGAAAAAATTCTCTATTCTTTTGGGGCTGCACTGTTTGTGTTGCTGCTGAGCATCCCGATGATTCTTTTTGCCACCTCCCGCATTGTCAAACCGATCAGGGAACTGATGGTGCAAAACGAAAAAATTAAAGCGCGGCATTTTGATGAAGTGGGGCCTGTTAAGAGCAATATTATAGAGTTGGCAGAGCTGTCTGATTCCCTGGTTTCGATGTCGGAGAGTATCCGGGCTTATCAGGAAGCGCAAAAAGAGCTGATGGATTCTTTCATCAAATTGATCGCCAATGCTATTGACGCAAAATCGCCTTATACCGGAGGGCACTGTAAGCGTGTGCCTGTCATTGCCATGATGCTGGCCAAGGCGGCTGATAAGATGAAGGAGGGTACGTTTAAAGGTTTCAGATTCGGAAGCGACGAGGAGTGGGAAGAATTTGAGATGGGTGCATGGCTGCATGACTGCGGTAAGATCACGACCCCTGAGTATGTGGTCGACAAAGCGACCAAGCTCGAGACCATCTATAACCGCATTCACGAGATCCGTACCCGGTTTGAGGTGATCTGGAGAGATATTGAGATCGAGTATTATGAACGCCTCATTAAGGGTGAAGACCAAGAAACACTTCAAGCATGGAAAGAACAGCAGCACCGGGCATTAATGGATGATTTTGCTTTCATTGCCGAATCGAATGTTGGCGGAGAGTTTATGAGCGAAGAGAAAAAAGAGCGCATCCGATCCATCGCCAAACGGACCTGGGTACGCCATTTCAATGACCGTTCAGGGCTTTCCGATAACGAACTTATGCGTTATGAAGGTGTTGAAAAACGGCCAGTACCGGCGGTCGAGCAGTTGCTTAATGACCGTCTCGAACATCTGGTCGAACGTGTCGATTTTGATGAGGAAGCATACCGAAAGCAGGGATTCAAACTTGAAGTACCTCAATTTCTGTACAACTATGGCGAAATCTATAATCTCTGTATCGAAAAGGGGACGCTCACTGATGAAGAGCGGTTCAAAATCAATGAACACGTCATCATGAGTATCAAAATGCTTGAACAGCTCCCCTATCCAGAGCATATGACTCGGATCCCGGAATATGCCGGGACACACCATGAGACGATGATCGGTACCGGCTACCCGCGGCGGTTCACCAAAGACGACCTCTCAGTCCCGGCAGGCATCATGGCCATTGCCGATATCTTCGAGGCACTTACGGCATCAGACAGGCCTTACAAAAAAGGGAAGACGCTCTCCGAAGCAATCCGCATTATGAGCTTTATGAAAAAAGATGAGCATATCGATGCAGAGATCTTTGAGCTCTTTTTGCGTTCAGGCATTTATGAGGAGTATGCCAAACACTACTTGAAGCCTGAGCAGATCGATGAGGTCGATATAGAGGCGTATTTGGGCTGAAGCGGTCTGTATAGATATGTCAGGTCGTTAGGCATCCGGATCGGAACAGGTGCTCCTTTGTATGGCTATGTAAATTAAGATATACTTATCAATAATTATTTTGCCCCCGAAAAGGAGGCTTTAAGGGCCGAAAATACCTATTATTGGAACATTTATCCAAATATATCAATGCAATAGCTTGGCCCGATCCCGATTCTTTTGCTTTCGGGCAACCGGAGAAATTCCTGATGGTCAAAAAATCGAAAAATGAAAAACTGGAACAAAGGGTTAAGGAGCTAGAAGAGGACGCTGTGACCGAACAGACACCGAAAAATTTTCAGCGCTTTTTGCAGATACTTCTTGACACGATTGAAGGGGAAGTTTTTGCCAAAGATACCAATGGTAAATATCTATTTGTAAACAAGGCTTTTGGGAATGATTTCGGAATAGACCCGAAGGCTGTGATCGGAAAAGATGACTATTTTATTTTTTCACCCGAAGGAGCAGCAAAATTACAAGAGAACGATAAGCGTATCATGGCCGGAAAAAAAGCAGAGAATATTGAAGAGAGCGGTATGGCTAAAGGCAGATATGTAACCTATTTAACCAATAAGGTTCCGTTAATTGACGACAATGGAAACGTATATGGCATTTGCGGCGTCGGCTTTGATATTACCCGGCAGAAAAAAATGGAGAAGTCGCTTAAAGACGCACATCTTAATCTGGAAAGACGGGTCAAGGAAAGGACTGCTCAGCTCTCTGAAGCTGTTGATAAATTGCGTGAGGCAGAATTGCGCTATCGCACCGTGGCAGATTTCACTTACGCTTGGGAATACTGGACAAAGATGGACGGGGCCTTACTATATGTCTCTCCATCCTGTGAACGCATATCCGGCTATACCCCCCAGCAGTTTATGGACACTCCTTCTCTATACCGTGAGATTATTATTCCGGAGGATCAGGGCGTCTGGGGTGAACATTACCATGATTCCCGCATAGATCCGATAGCAAGAAAAATACAGTTCCGAATCCGACGTCGAGACGGATCAATTCGCTGGATAGATCATGTTTGCCAGCCGGTGATTGGAGATCAAGAGGAGTTGTTGGGTTTTCGGGCCAGCAATCGCGATATCACCAGGCGAAAGGAAGGGGAAATAAAGCTGCAAAATGCGTATTCAGAAATAAAGGCGCTGAAAGTGCAACTTGAATCGGATCAAACCTATCTTCGTGAGGAAATCAAGCTGGAACATGATTATGAAAATATCATCGGCGAAAGCGAGGTGTTTAAATACGTTCTATACAGCTTAGAGCAGATTGCGCCCACCGATACTACCGTGCTCATCCTGGCTGAATCCGGCACCGGAAAAGAGCTTATCGCCAGAGCTATTCATCATGGCAGCAAAAGAAAGGAGCGGCCCCTGATCAAAGTGGATTGCACTGCTTTACCGGCAAACCTGATTGAATCGGAGCTTTTCGGTCATGAAAAAGGGGCGTTCACCGGTGCGGTTGAAAAAAGGATTGGACGTTTTGAGCTTGCAGACGGGGCCACCATATTCCTGGACGAGATAGGCGAATTGCCGGTGGATCTGCAGCAAAAACTGCTCAGGGTCCTTCAGGACGGCGAGTTTGAACGGTTGGGTAGTTCTCAGGTGATGCACACCGATGTTCGCGTCATTGCCGCGACGAATCGAAATCTTGAAGAGGATATCATCAAGGGACGATTCAGAAAGGATCTTTGGTATCGCCTTAATGTATTCCCTTTGTCAATCCCGCCGCTAAGGGATCGTGCCGATGACATTCCTCTACTCGTCAACTGGATCATTAAAAAGGTTCAGCGACAACTCGGTAAAAATATCAAGACGGTTCCCACCGATATCATGAACGATCTCAAGGCCTATCCCTGGCCCGGAAATGTCAGGGAGCTGGAAAATGTGATTGAACGTGCGGTAATCGTTACTCCCGGAAGCATGCTGCAACTGGCCGCCCCGCTGAAAGCACCCGCATCGGATGACAGCATCCCCCATAATGCGCCAATGAAAAGCCTTTCAGAGATGGAAAAGGAGTATATTCTGTATGCGTTAAGAAAAACCAATTGGAATATTTCCGGAAAAGACGGAGCTGCTGAGCTTCTCGGACTGAATTCCAGCACTCTTCGCGGGCGGATGCGAAAACACGGAATTCACCGTCCTTCCTCTCAACCTTGATCATTTTATGTGTCATATTTGACCGTCATATATGATCGAATAGGTCATATATGACTGGTTATATTCTTTCCCCACAAATCTCAGACTGCTTCCCTTCAACATTTTTATCAATTTATTCTTAATGTTATAAAATATTACGGTCTATCTCCAGGCATTGGCACAAATCTTGTAATCCAAATGCAAGGAAGCTGTTTTTTCTCAGTTTCACAGGTTTAATTTAGGAGAAGTAGATCAGTCAATGGAAATGCTGCAGATAACAATCCATGCCCGTGATGACAAGCGAAAGGAGTTGTTGCGCGCATGCCGGCTAATAACCGAGCAGACCCGTCAGGAAAGCGGTTGCAAAAGCAGCCAACTTTCTCAGAATAACGATAACGAAAACATCATTACACTTGAACAACAATGGGAGCAACGCTCCTTTCTGAATGACTATTTTCGGTCGGATCATTTCAGTGTACTGCTTGGCGCAATGAAATTACTGGGCCGGACCTATGATATTCGAATCAATGGAGGCAATCAAAAAGAAGGGAGGGATGCTGTTAAACGTGCAAGAGGAATATGTTGAATTAATTAATCCGTTATAAATCTTAATCATCCGTTGGAATTAAAAAAGTAAGGAAAAGGAGGTACCAAATGAGCAAATTTAGATTTCTATTTTCATTAACCGTAATTTCTGTCCTGGCAATTTTCATTGCCGGGAATGCCCTGGCAAAAGGATCGACAAAAATTGTGCACGACGCCGAATATTACATTCTTAAAGCACAACATGGTGAAAAATGGGCCAAGGAAGATAAAGCCCTGAATGAAAAGTTAGCCAAACTAGAAAAGAAACATGGTAGAAAACCAAACATCGTCCACATCATGTGGGATGATACGGCTGTTGGAGAGATTGGAGTTCCTCAAAATCAAGCAGCAAGAGGCTTTAAAACACCAAATATGAATAAGTTTGCAGCTGAAGGTCAATACTATGCACGTATGTACACAGAACCTTCTTGTACACCGACTCGTGCGGCTTTTCAAACGGGTCGTCATGCCGTTAGAAGTGGAATGTATAATGTAAGTTTCCCCTTAGAATATGGCGGAATGAGCGAAAATGAGACTACTATTGCGGAAGTTCTAAGCGAGGCTGGTTATGCTACCGCTTTTTATGGAAAAGGTCACTTAGGCGATATTGAAGAAAGTTATATGACCAATATGGGTTATGATGAGGCGCTTTGGTCTCCTTACAATCAGGTGCCAAGTATGTATGTAGCTAGAGGTGATTTAGGGCCAATGTTCCCAACATCAGTTATGCCGGAACTCTATCCGAATGATCCTTATGATATAGATCCGGGCTGGAGACCTAATGGGTACGTTTGGGCTTTAGAAGGTACAAAAAACGGTCCTACAAGAGAATGGGGTACACCACCTAATGAAGATGACTATTATGCACTTGAAGCAGAGATGCAAAAACGCACGCTCAATTTTATTAAAAAAAGTGCGAAAGCTGAAAAGCCTTTCTTTGTCTCTTACCAGCCTATTGCTGCTTCATTCTTAGGTAGGAAACCTGGCGAGAAAATGAAGACACATTCTGCAGGGTTAATACAAGAATTTTTTGCAGAATTAGACGAATGGGTTCCTGAATTATTGCAGACACTTAAAGATGCAGGTGTAGAAGAAAATACACTGGTTATTCTTATGGCAGACAATGGTCCCATGACACATCATGGTCCGGACGGAATGGTCGAAACGCTGTACCGTGGCGGTAAAGGTGATTTCTTGGAAGGTGGAGTGCGAGTGACCTGTCTTATGCGTTGGCCCAGTGTTATTGCCCCCAACCAAATTGTTGGCGATATTGTTCATGTAACCGATTTATTTACGACCTTTGCGCATCTTGGCGGAGCCACTAAATACATCCCGAGGGATCGTATCATTGATGGCATCGACCAGACTTCGTTGCTGTTGAACGGGGACACATATAGTCGTCGTGACTATGTGCATATTTACACGGGTGATATTCTGGCCGCTCAGGTGAAAGGTCGTTTCAAGCGTCATTGGGTCGGAGAATTGCCGGGTCTTAGTGGTGCTTCATTCTATGATCTTTATAACGATCCTCGTGAAGTGATGCCTAAAATGCTACCTGGTTTTACAACAAAACCAATGTTTGATTTAATGATGGGACGTCACCAGTTATGGATTAAAAAATATCCACATACTGCACATGTAAGAGGGCTGCCTCTGCACGGATTGGAAAATCCACGGCCTGCAGTTGTAAAAGCTGGAAAATTCCGTATTAATCCTGCCGATCTTCCTTTTGATCCTAAAGAGGTCCTTGAGTATGGACTTCCGTATGATCCAAGCATGGAAAACTGGGGCGCTGGTCAATAACCCAGGCGCGCAAGCCGGGGCTGATGGCCCCGGCTTCATCTCAATTCAAGGAGGGAAGTCATGGAATCATCTCGAAGGGACTTTTTAAAGCATGTGGGGGTAATTGGAGTTGCCGCTGCTGTTTCAGGGATCGCCGACGCTTCAATTGCAGCCGAGGCGGGTAAAGAAATACCGGATCCGACAGTGAAGAAGCGTACCGGCCCCTATGGCAAGGGGCTGCCCATAACTATCGCCGGCTACGACTACAACCGTGTTCGGGCTCTCGTCGAAGGGAAAGTGACGATCGAGGGTTGCGCGCATCGGTTCGAGGTTACAGGAATCGGGCCATTGAACAACCATGCGTTTTTCGGGCCGCAGACCCGTGATGTGACGGAAATCGGTCTTATTCCTTACATTCTGGCCTATTGCAACGACGATTTCCGGGACTATACATTGCTTCCAATTCCCACGCTCCGGGTGTTCCGGCACAAGAGCATCTTTGTCAGGACAGACCGCGGAATCAAAACGCCTGCGGATCTGCGCGGGAAAAAGGTGGCCACGGTAGGCTACTCGTCATCCGGCCTGACGCATGTCCGCGGTTTGCTGCAGGAGGAATACGGTGTGAAACCGGAGGAGATCGAGTGGGTATCCACGCAGAAAGATTCGGCGGGAAACCTGACAGGCGGCGTTTCCAACTGGGAAAAAATCCGCCCGAAGGGAGTCAAAATCACGGACGCACCCAAAAGCGAGGATGAATCCACCCTGCTGATTTCAGGAAAAGTGGACGCTATTGTACATCCTGCGGAGCCAAAGGTTTATCAGGATCGCAATCCAATTGTGGAAAGGCTGTTCAAAGACCACCGCTCCGTCGAGCGGGATTTCTATAAGAGAACCGGAATGTTTCCCATTATGCATGTCGTGGCGGTCCGCAAGGAAACGGCGGAGAAAAACCCCTGGTTGCCAAAGGCCATTTTCGAGGCCTACTCCAAGGCCAAGCAGATCGACTACGAGTATATGCGGAACTGGGGCTGGGTGATGGATTCACTCCCTTGGTATGGACAGGAATTCAATGAAACGCGTGAACTGATGGGGGCGAACTTCTACCCATACGGTTTGAAAGCAAGTCAGAGTTCTTTTGAAGCGGCTTTCCGGTATGTTTACGAGCAGGGGCTTTCCAAGCGAAAAGTGGGGCTTGAGGAGATGTTCGAGAAATCGACTCTCGATCTCGAAGAGCGTATTGATTCATAATGAACTATTCGCCTCAAATGTCCCGCTGGTTTTGATCTAACTTGACTTTCCTATTTATTTTCTGTAATGTATGTTTTATTCTTTAAAAACACGAAGATAGAGTCTTTTTCAGTGTATACACTGAATTTCATATTATAGTCCCATAATTCTCAAAATAATTCCTTAAAAAACAATATGTTATTCTCGCGATAATCTTCATCCATAAGCTTAAGCAGGAAACTCAGGCTGGGAGGTTTTTTTATGGCCAAGAAATCAACATATGAAGAACTGGAACAAAGAGTAAAGGAATTAGAAAAGGAAATCCTTGAGCATAAGAGAGCCGAGGAGGCAATACGGAAATCAGAAGAACTGTTCAGAACTATTGTTGAGACCGCGCCCAGTTTACTCATAATCTGTGACACAAAAGGTAATAATATATATGTCAGTCCTAACTGTGAAGAGATTTTTGGCTACACTCAAGAAGAGCTACGGGCTGAACCGATATGGTGGGTGCATGAGGATGATACGCCAAGGGCGAAGCATCTCTATGATCGCACATTCGGCAAGGGTGTTGGATACAAGGACTTCGAATACAAAGCAGTCAAAAAGAATGGAGAATTGCTGTATGCTTCGAGTTCCTGGGAGCCGCTCAGAAATGCGGAAGGGAAATTTAAGGGCATTGTT
>JAIWEZ010000015.1:0-16656 GCA_048631945.1 Gammaproteobacteria bacterium
GGGTTGGGGCTATGCATTGGTCTCGCCCGGCTTTGACATGCCGGTGGTCAGCAGCCAGCAGCCGGTGGTCACTCCGGTGTTTGATTCGCGGTCCACAGCCGACATTCTGTTGACGGTGGCAAACGGCATTCCTGCCGCTGCCGAGGCGCTTCCCTGGCCTCACGAGGTTGCCTTTCTCAAGGAAAGAAGGTTGCCGCTCATCGACCAAAAAGCGAACATTGAAGAAATCGTTACCGCTATGATCCACTTTGAGCACAGCCGCCTCCTTTATGTAGTGGACAATAATGAGAAACTCACCGGTACAATTTCTTGGGGGCTACTGACCCGACATGTCTTTTCTTCAAGCCATGATGCTCAGATTCACCCGAGGTTTATCATGAGCATGATCACCGCCGAAACCGCAAAGGACATCATGCAAAAAAATCCTGTATTCACCACTGAAAATGAACTAGTGGAGACATTGCTGAAGAAAATAATCCGAAGGAAAGTGCAAGAGATCCCCGTTATAGATAGGGAGAAAAGGGTGATTGCTAATCTGACCATAGTCGATTTATTACGGTTTCTTATCAAATCAAGGAAACATTAACTTCATAACCTAAAATATGGCCTATTATGAGGAGAACCTGAAAAAATTTCAAAACATTCCATTCAGCAAGAATCAGTACATTGCAACTGCATAAGGAGAATATGATATGACCCAAGATTACGCTCAAGCCAGAGAAAAGATGGTCAAGAACCAGCTAATTGCCAGAGGGGTACGTGAGCACCATGTGTATTGCCAGATAGAACCCCCTGTTATTAGCCTTACCCAAATAAGGGCTCTGTCTCCGGAAGGGATTATCCTGTCCGGGGGGCCTGCAAGCATCTATGAAAAAAGGAGTCCTAGGGTGGACCCAGGCATTTTCGACTTGGGTATTCCAGTTCTTGGCATCTGTTACGGAATGCAGCACATGGTGGATGCCCTGGGGGGCGAAGTAAAGAAAGCGGAAAAGAGAGAATACGGGTTTGCTGAACTCCAGACAAAAGATGTGGGTGGTATTTTCCATGGAATCGAAAAAAAGACTAAATGCTGGATGAGCCATGGAGACACTGTTGAAAAACTGCCAAAGGGTTTCATTGTAACAGGATCGACTCCCAACACCCGGGTGGCGGCCGCAGAAAATTACGCAAAGAAGTTTTACGGACTCCAGTTTCACCCCGAAGTCGCTCATACACCCAAGGGAAAAAGGATGCTCAACAACTTCCTTTTCCGAATCTGTGGCTGCAGGAAAACCTGGACAATGAAATCCTTTGTCAGAGAGTCTGTCCGGGAGATAAGGTCGCTGGTTGGAGACAAGAGGGTGATCCTGGGTTTAAGCGGGGGAGTGGATTCCTCTGTCACCGCTCTTCTTCTCCATCAGGCTATCGGTAAACAATTGACGTGCATCTTTATGGATAACGGCCTCTTGAGAAAGGGTGAGGCAGAACAGGTCAAGGAACTTTTTAAAAAATACTTAAAGTTAAACTTGAAGGTTGTTAACGCCCGGAGGCAATTTCTGACGAAGTTAAAGGGGGTTATGGACCCTGAAAAAAAGCGAAAAATTATTGGTCGAACATTCATTGATGCCTTTGAAGCCGAGGCTCACAAGCTTCAAGGGGTGGAATTTCTGGCTCAGGGAACCCTTTATCCGGATATCATAGAGTCCAGGTCAGCCTTCGGGGGTCCAAGTGCTGTTATCAAATCGCACCACAATGTTGGGGGACTCCCAAAAAAAATGAAGCTCAAACTCATTGAACCCCTGAAGCATCTTTTCAAGGATGAAGTGCGTATTCTTGGAAAAACGCTTGGGCTGCCTGAGGATCTCATCTGGAGACAACCGTTCCCGGGGCCTGGTTTGGCAATTCGGATCATCAGTGATGTCACCCAGGCAAGGCTTTCCATTTTGCGGAAGGTGGATGTCATTCTCCTTGAGGAGATAAAAGACAACGGCCTCTACAAGAAACTGTGGCAGTCCTTTGCGGTGCTTCTTCCCTTAAAAAGCGTGGGGATCATGGGAGACTGCAGAACTTATGAACATATTGCGGCCATTCGGGCGGTGACCAGCACCGACGCAATGACCGCTGATTGGGCCAAGCTTCCCCATTCCTTGCTTGGCAGGATCTCTAACCGAATTATCAATGAAGTTAAAGGGGTTAATCGCGTGGTATATGACATCAGCTCCAAACCGCCGAGTACGATTGAGTGGGAGTGACTAACAAACTGATCCATGCCAAAAAGAACGGACATATCAAAGATCATGATTATCGGTTCCGGGCCTATTATTATCAGCCAGGCCTGCGAATTCGATTACTCAGGGACCCAGGCGTGTAAGGCCTTAAAAGAAGAAGGTTTTGAAGTTGTTCTGGTTAACAGCAACCCTGCCACCATCATGACCGATCCTGAGACGGCCGATCACACCTACATCGAGCCGATCACACCTGAGATTGTTTCCATGATCATCGAAAAGGAAAGGCCGCAGGCCATTCTGCCGACCCTTGGTGGGCAAACCGGTCTGAATACGGCAATCCAGGTCGCTGAAATGGGAGTGTTGGAACAGTTCAAGGTGGAAATGATCGGGGCCTCAGTCGAAGTCATCAAGAAGGCTGAAGATCGGGATCTCTTTCGGGCTGCAATGGAGCGCATTGGACTGCCCGTGCCTAAAAGCGGCATTGCCCGCGATATGGAGAGCACCCGTGAGATTGCAGACAGCATCGGCTATCCGGCTATCGTCCGTCCCAGCTTTACACTGGGTGGCACCGGAGGGGGTGTAGCCTACAATAGAGAGGACCTTGAAAGATTGGCTGCCTGGGGGTTGGATGCCAGCTTGATCCATGAAATCATGCTGGAGGAATCGCTGATCGGTTGGAAGGAATTCGAACTTGAGGTCATGCGGGATGTGCAAGACAATGTGGTTATCATATGCTCTATCGAGAACCTGGACCCTATGGGCATCCATACCGGAGACAGTATCACTGTGGCACCGGCTCAGACTTTGACCGACAGGGAATATCAGGTGATGCGGGATGCCTCGATTGCAGTGATCCGTGAAATTGGCGTGGAGACGGGCGGCTCAAACATCCAGTTTGCCGTCAATCCAGTGAACGGAGAGATGGTCGTTATAGAGATGAATCCCAGAGTCTCAAGGAGTTCGGCCCTTGCGTCTAAGGCCACAGGATTTCCCATTGCCAAGATTGCTGCCAAGTTGGCGGTGGGTTATACCCTGGATGAGCTTCCGAACGACATAACCGGGGAAACTTTAGCCTCCTTTGAACCGACTATTGACTACTGCGTGGTCAAGATTCCACGGTGGACCTTTGAGAAATTTCCCGACACTGCAGACTATCTGACGACATCCATGAAATCCGTAGGCGAGACCATGGCAATTGGCCGAACATTTAAGGAGTCCCTCCAAAAGGGTTTACGTTCTTTGGAAATCGGACGATTTGGCCTGGGGGCGGACGGCAAAGGGCAATTGGAACAAGATGAGATCATCTCTTCACCTGAAAAAATAATGGAAAGACTCGTTAACCCCAATTCCGAGCGCCTATTTTATATCCGGTACGGTATGATGGCCGGGATGGATGTGGAGACCATCCACAGGCTTACAGGAATAGATCCTTGGTTCCTGCACCAGATAGCCCGGATCGTCGAGGTTGAAGAGGATATCTTGAAGGCGGTCAATCCCTTGCCAAAAGATCTCATGATAAAAAGCAAGAGGTTTGGGTTTTCGGATATGCAATTGGCCCACCTCCTTAAGACGGGGGAAAATGACATCCGCGCCTTGCGGAAGGAGCTTGGTGTGCAGCCGGTCTACAAACTGGTTGATACCTGCGCTGCCGAGTTTGAGGCCCGCACACCCTATTATTATTCCACCTACGAGCAGGAAAACGAGGCCCGTATTTCCACCAGACCCAAGGTCATCATCCTGGGTGGAGGACCGAATCGTATCGGACAAGGGATTGAATTTGATTACTGTTGCGTGCAGGCCTCCTTTGCCCTGCGGGAAGAAGGCGTTGAGAGCATCATGGTCAACAGCAACCCGGAGACGGTAAGCACCGACTATGACACTTCTGACAAGCTCTACTTTGAACCCCTCACAAAAGAAGACGTGCTGAATATTGTGGAGGCCGAAAACCCTTCAGGGGTTATTGTCCAGTTTGGGGGCCAAACACCGCTCAATCTCTCGGCTGCCTTAGCCGAGGCAGGGGTACAAATACTAGGCACCCCACACCAAAGCATTGCCTTGGCCGAGGACCGGGAGCTTTTCAAGAATGTTCTAAGGAAACTGGGGTTAAGGCAACCGGATAATGGAACCGCCATGAGTGTGACTGAAGCTGCAACCATAGCAGAGACTATCGGTTATCCAGTGATGGTGCGGCCTTCCTATGTCCTTGGCGGGCGGGCCATGCAGATCGTCTATGATCGGCCATCTTTGGAGTCTTTTTCTCCCAAAGCCCTGCTGGCATCTCCAGACCACCCGATCCTCATTGACAAATTCCTTGAAGATGCTATCGAGATTGACGTGGATGCCATCTCCGACGGGCAGACCACGATCATCGGTGGGATCATGGAACACATCGAGGAGGCAGGCATTCATTCCGGCGACAGCGCTTGTGTGCTTCCGCCGCAAGGCTTGCCGCCCTTCCTTTTGGAACAGGTCAAGGAGCAAACCCGTGCCCTGGCGAGGGCATTGAGCGTAGTCGGCTTAATAAATATTCAATTCGCCATCAAGGACGAGAAGATCTTTGTGCTTGAGGTGAATCCCAGGGCCTCACGAACCATTCCCTTTGTATGTAAAGCCACCGGTGTCCCGCTTGCCAAGCTGGCCACCAAGGTTATGCTGGGGCACTCTTTGAAAGAGTTGGGACTCACCAGCGAAGTGGAACTCAATCAAATTTCGGTCAAGGAAGCCGTATTTCCATTTAATCGCTTTCCAGATGTGGATGTCCTACTAGGCCCTGAGATGAAATCGACCGGAGAGGTGATGGGCATAGATACCGACTTCGGCAGGGCCTTTGCCAAGTCTCAACTGGCGGCTGGACAGCATTTGCCCACTCAAGGAACCGTGTTTGTCAGTGTAAAGGATGCAGACAAGGACGGGGTCTATCCCGTGGTGCATCAATTGTATGAAATGGGCTTTGATATTCTGGCCACCCGAGGCACCTCCCGTCACCTGGAAAATGCCGGCATTCCAAACCGGGTGGCAAAAAAGATTGCCGAAGGCCGCCCAAATGTGATTGATTACATCAAGAACAGTGATATCCAGTTGGTTGTCAACACACCTTCTGGAAAAGAAAGTGCAGGGGGTTCCCGAAAAATGCGTCGCACAGCACTAAGGTATGATCTACCCTACGCGACCACCCTGGCGGGGGCCTGCGCAATGGCCTCAGGAATCGAAGCCCTAAAAAAAAGCAAGGTGACCGTTCGATCGCTTCAGGAGTTTCATAAGGAGAGTTAGTGGTCAGTTGTCAGTAGTTAATCAATGTCAGCAACTTAATAGTCCAATCTCCCCCCTTTGCCAAAGGGGGGTCGGGGGGGATTTTATCCAACTTCTCGAAATCCCCCTAAATCCCCCTTTTTTAAAGGGGGACTTTCAATGGCCATATCCCTTAAGTTAATGATATTGAGTAGTCAGTAGTTAAAACCATTGACCAGTAACCGGTGACCAATGACAAATAACTATGGACCAAAAGAGTCTTGTGGTGTCTTCGGTGTGTTCGGACACGAGGATGCCGCAAAGTTGACATATTTTGGGCTGTATGCCCTCCAGCACCGTGGGCAGGAAAGTGCCGGTATCGTAACCTCTACGGGTACGTCGATCCATGAACACAAGGGGATGGGGCTCGTGTCTGAGGTCTTCAACGAGGCTGTCTTGAATGGGCTCCATGGGCATATAGCCATCGGGCATGTCAGATACTCCACGACCGGATCTTCAATTGTCAAAAATGCCCAGCCATTTGTGGTTTCCCATGCCGGAAAAACCCTTGCCATTGCCCATAACGGAAACCTCACCAATGCGAAAAAGCTAAGGGGAGACCTTGAAAAAAAAGGTTCCATTTTTCAGACCACCATGGATAGCGAGATCCTCATGCACCTGCTGGCTAGGAACATACAAGGGGGCATGGAAGAAGCCATGGTCAAGGCGGTGCCTGAGATTCAAGGGGCATATTCCTGTGTATTGATGACAGAGCATAAGCTCATCGCCTTCCGAGATCCCAACGGATTCCGGCCGCTCTGTCTGGGAATGCTCAACGGGGGTTATATTGTAGCCTCTGAGACATGCGCCCTCGATCTAATAGATGCACAGTATCTGAGGGATATCGAGCCGGGCGAGATACTCATTATTGGTAAAGGGGGGCTAAACTCGATCAAGCCCTTTTCTCAACGTAAGCATACATTCTGCATTTTCGAACTCATCTATTTTGCCAGACCCGACAGCAATATTTTTGGCCAGAATGTTTATTCTGTAAGAAAGAGGCTTGGGGAAATGTTGGCCAAAGAGTATCCCCTTGAGGCCGATTTTGCCATGCCTTTTCCGGATTCCGGAAATTATGCCGCCATCGGCTTCTGTCAGGCGTCCGGCTTACCCATGGAGATGGGGGTTATCCGGAACCATTACGTGGGGAGAACTTTTATTGAGCCGGCCCAATCGATGCGGGATTTTGGAGTGAAGGTCAAGCTCAATCCTGTCCGAAATATCCTGAACCAAAAACGTGTCGTTATTGTAGAAGATTCTATCATCCGGGGTACCACCAGCAATATGCGAATTAAGACCCTGCGGGCAGCAGGAGCCAAGGAAATCCATATGGTGGTGAGTTGTCCGCCTCACCGTTACCCCTGTTACTATGGTATTGACTTTTCAACAAGGGGGGAACTGATTGCTTCACAACACACGGTGGAAGAGGTGAAGAACTTCATTGGACTGGACAGCCTGTGCTATCTAAGCTTGGCGGGTATGCTTGAAGCAACCGGTCTTGAAGAAAACGGTTTCTGTTTGGCCTGTTTCGATGGTAATTATCCCATCCAGCCGGAAGAAGGCTTCACAAAGCTGTGTCTTGAATACTGAGGGTTTGTAGCATCAATGTCTGGGATCTTCGGTCCCAGCTTTCCTGGTTAGTCTTAATAATAGAATTGGTGTTTTTTCTGGCAGAAAATAAATTCGAAATACGAATACAAAGTCATTGACTTAAGCTCAAAATCTCCCCCCTTTTCTAAAGGGGGGCGGGGGGGATTTCTTGGAAGACTTTGAAAATCCCCCCTGGCCCAGACCTGGCTTTGATGCGTTGCAAAAAAGGGCGATCGAACATAACTACTTAGGTTACGATATATGCCGACCAAGTCGCGCCAGGGCAGGCCTAAATCCCCCTTTACAAAGGGGGACCTTAAAGGAACGCTTCTTAAGCTAATGACATTGATTTCGTGCTTTTCCAGTTTATCCAGGTTAGGTTTGAACAAGATATGATCCTAAAAAGAATAAGGAAGTTTTTGAAGAAAAAGGGTGTGACCGGCCTTTACTTTGGAAGAACTTCGGAATCCGTTCCAGAAGGCTCAGTGGTACTGTTTCCTTATGACCCCGCGGTCTTAAACTGCGGCATAACGGGTTTTTTGACGTTCAAGAGGCAATCTGCCCAAACGGTGGATTCGCCCGTTCAGGACCTGGAGCATAAGGTAGATAGCCTCTCTGAATACACATGGGAACGGCTCGAGCAAAAGAAGCTGGAGCAAAACAAGCATTACCTTGGCGGAAAAGAGCTTTTAAGAGAAATAAAAGGCATCTGTGATAACCTGAAACGTGAAAATTACTTTTATGAAGTATTTTCCGACAAGGGTTACCAGGAACGACTCTCGGCTCTTGTCACAAAGCTTGATGGGTTTATCGAGGCGGAAGAGAAGGCCCGCATCCAAAAGACAGGGCGTCTGGCACCCGAGGAGTACGAAGTCATAAGTAGCCGGATCATTGAGTTGAAGGACATATTGTGGTCTTTGAAGCATGAGGTCTTGGAAAACATTGAGAAGATGAAGGCTCTCGGGAGTTTTGAACAAAACGATGACACCCCACTTGTGGTCAAACAACTCAAGGGGATCAACCTTGTCTTCAATAACCTCGATCGCCTCGAGGTAAGGGGAAGAGACTCGGCCGGGATCTCACTCTTCTTCGTGCTCGACGAGACAGTCTTTTCACGGTTTCAGCAGAGATTGCAAGAGGCATCGCTGCTTGACGAGTTTAAGGCAAGACAGGCAGACCAATTCTTGACGAATCGTGGCATCAAGGTAAATAAGCACCACTCCCCAGTCTCATTGGTGTTCACCTACAAGATAGCTGCTGAGATAGGAAGTCTTGGGGATAACGTTCAATACCTGAGAAAGCAGATTCGCGAAGATGCCGTATTTCAGAGCTTAATCAGGTTCCCTCACCAGTACCAAACCACAGTGGCCCACACGCGATGGGCTTCGGTTGGTGAGATCAGTGAAGCCAACTGCCACCCTTTAGATAATTTTGGAGTGAAGCACGGAGGTTTTCATGGGAAGACTCAAACCGGTGTCCCTGAGCAAAATTCAGGACCGGGCATCATTCATGTTTGTCTTAATGGAGACATTGACAATTACCAGAGCCTGAAACAGGATTATGAAAGAGAAACCGGCAAATCGATTGCCGATGTGATTACCACGGACACAAAGATAATTCCTCTTCAAATAGAAAAATATCTCAAGAGAAACAAGACACTCAAGGAATCCTTTCGCCTGGCGTTGAATGATTTTGAGGGCTCACATGCAATTGCCATGCACAGTAATCTTGAGCCCGGCAAAATTTTTCTTGCACAAAAGGGGAGCGGGCAAGCTATGTTTGTAGGGCTCGCAGAAGATCGCTATTTGCTGGCCTCTGAGATCTATGGGCTTGTTGAGGAGACCACCCGTTATCTGAAGATGGATGGCGAGAGGGTAGTTGAAGGAAAATCGGGAAAAACCCAGGGCCAAATATTTGTGCTGGACCAGAATTCCAGCGGAGGTCTTGAAGGTATCAAGGCCATGCATTATGACGGAACGCCCATTAGATTTTCCGACAAAGATATCAAAGAGACCGAAATTACTTCAAGAGACATCGACCGCCAAAATTATCCCCACTATTTCTTGAAAGAGATCTCTGAATCGCCTCACTCTGTGGAACAAACAATCGAAGGGCGAGTGTCCATCATAAAAAAAGATGGCAAGGAACGCCCACGGTTACTTCTCGACGCTTCGGTCATACCTGCTCGCCTGGAATCAGCTTTGAGGCAAGGCCAAATTCGCAGGGTCTTTTTTATAGGCCAGGGCACAGCAGGTGTAGCCGCCTCAGGTTGCGCTACGATCCTAATGGATTATCTGAGCCAAACGGACATCCGTGTAGCTGCCTATAAGGCCTCTGAATTTAGCGGGTTCATGGTCGATGACACCTTGGAGGACACCCTGGTTGTCGCCGTCACCCAGTCTGGAACCACTACCGACACGAATCGTGCGATTGATATGGCAAGAGAGCGAGGGGCGCACACAGTAGCCATTGTCAACAGGCGAGACTCTGACATTACCTTTAAAGTGGACGGCGTACTTTATACCAGTACCGGCAGAGATATTGAGATGTCTGTTGCCTCGACAAAGGCCTTCTATTCCCAGATCGCAGCAGGCAGCATCCTTGGCCTTATGCTCACCCAGTTAACCGGGAGCAGAACAGATGATTTTGTCCTTGCCGAGATAGAACATCTTTTGAAGCTCCCTGCCAGCATGAAAAAGGTACTGGCAAGACATAAGGAAATCGGGCGCTCAGCCGAAAAGCTTGCCGTAACAAAGAGGTACTGGGCCATTGTTGGAAGCGGTCCGAATAAAATATCTGCTGATGAAATCAGGATAAAGCTGAGCGAACTCTGCTACAAGACTGTTTCTTCAGATGTAGTTGAAGATAAAAAACACATCGATCTTTCTGCAGAGCCTCTCATCTTTGTGTGTGCAGCAGGCAACCGGGAAGATGTAGTAAGCGACATTGTTAAGGATACGGCCATTTTCAAGGCCCACCAGGCCGTGCCTATTGTAGTTGCTGCAGAAGGTGAAAACCGGTTTGATCCGTACGCAGATGCAGTAATACGGGTGCCTGAGGTACAGGAGCACTTTGCGCCCATAATAAACACCCTGGCCGGCCACATCTGGGGGTACTATGCAGCCCTGGCCATCAATGAAGAATCTCGTTTTCTGTTTAATTTCCGGGAACAGATGAATGAACATGTCGCCGCGTCCATCGACCGCGGAATGGACGTATACGAGATTGTACTGGATGAGGGATTTCGGGAAAAAGTTGCGCGTTTCTTCACGGACTTCAAGGAGAGAATCCGACAGGAAAGGTATGCGACCGCCATGGCACTCAACATGGCCTCAGACCTTATTCTTTTCTTAAAGTACCTGTCAGGGAGGCTTCCCATGTCAGACTTTGAGTCTGATTTTGGGATAAAGGGGACGGCGCCCAACATGCTGAACGCCTTTTCCGAGTGCATAGGGAAAATCATCAATACAATGGCCCGACCAGTTGACGCCATCAAACACCAGGCCAAGACAGTGACGGTTGGCACGAGCAGGATCATGGAAAAGGTGGAGGGCCTTCTTTTTGAAGCACTACAAAACTACGGATTTAGCAAAAACCAGCTTACAAACATCAACGTTCTCGTCCTAAAGCGTTTGCAGCAAGTTGTCGCCGAGATAATAGGGACCACCCTTTACACAATAGAAGGCCTGAACTTTTTGGGAGAACCTGTTGAAGATTCGACTATCTATCTCACAAAGAAGGAGGGTAGTGCAGCAGGACTTACCTCCCGGGTTGCAACGGATAACAGCCTAAGGGGTACCAAGCGCATCATCATAAAGAACGGAAATGTCTTTATCGGCACGGGGAAAAGGGATAACAGAAGTATTCTTGTCATCCCGGTCATGTCGGCAGGGACAAAGATTGACCACCTGGTACTCTTTAATGTAGCCTTCAAGAAAGAGGTGGAGCTTCAAAAGAAAGTGGATGCTCTAGGCGGGAAATATCATCATATTAAACACCTCGTTGAGGAGACAAGCCTGGCATGGAGTGATGAGCACCTTGACCTGCTTGAAATTGAAGAACTCTTCGGTATGTCAGCGGAAAAGACTGCCGAGGCCATTGTTTCCGGTTTGAAGAATGGGGAATAGTTCACCACAGAGAATGTAGAGCGCAGAGATGATATTTCAAGTCGTCCGGATAGAATTTATCATTTGTCAATCCGCAATCCGTAATCCGCAATCCGCAATCGAATAGGGGGATTCCTTTTAATATGTCTTTTTCAACCAAGTTTATCTTTATCACGGGTGGCGTACTTTCGTCCTTGGGCAAGGGGCTGGCATCCGCGTCCATTGGAGCATTGCTCGAGAGTCGTGGACTTACCATAACCCTCCAAAAACTCGATCCCTACATTAACGTGGACCCCGGCACCATGAACCCGTTTCAGCACGGGGAGGTCTTTGTTACTGATGACGGGGCAGAGACCGACCTTGATCTGGGCCACTACGAACGGTTTACACACGCAAAGCTGGGCCGAAATAACAACTTCACTACCGGAAAGATCTACAATACGGTTATAACCAAAGAGCGCAGGGGAGATTATCTGGGTGGCACTGTTCAGGTGATTCCCCACATCACTGATGAGATCAAGAAAAGCATCCTCACTGTAGCCAAAGGTGTAGATGTAGTGATCGTTGAGATAGGAGGAACCATAGGTGACATAGAAAGCCTCCCCTTTCAGGAAGCCATAAGACAATTTAAATCAGACGCAGGTAAAGAGAATGTGCTTTATGTTCACCTGACCTTTGTCCCGTATATTGCCGCGGCCGGTGAGGTCAAGACAAAGCCCACGCAGCACAGCGTCAAAGAGCTTCGCAGTATCGGCATACAGCCCGATATTCTCCTTTGCCGCACTGACCGATTTTTGTCCAAAGAGATCAAGTCAAAGATAGCCCTGTTCTGCAATGTAGATGTAGATCAAGTCATGACGGCAAAGGATGTAGAAACGATCTATGAGGTCCCCTTGGTTTTCCACCAAGAGCGCCTGGATGAAAAGATCTTAGGTCTCCTTAATATCTGGACAAGGTCCCCCAAGCTGGGAGACTGGGAGCGTCTTGTGGAAAAGATCAAGAACCCCGGAGACTCAGTCACTATTGCCATTGTGGGCAAATATATTCACCTGCGGGAATCTTACAAGAGCCTGAACGAGGCACTGACCCATGGTGGGATTGCCAATGATTGTAAAGTGAACCTCGATTTTGTTGACTCAGAGACCATTGATGAGTCCAGTTGCCACCAACGCCTGGAGGCGGCCAATGGTATTTTGGTCCCAGGCGGTTTCGGTGCTCGTGGGATCGAGGGCAAGATGAAAGCTATCGCATTTGCGCGCAAAGAAAAGGTGCCATTTTTCGGTATATGCCTGGGCATGCAGGTGGGGGTCGTCGAATATGCCCGCAATGTCGCCGGAATGGAAGAAGCTCACAGCACGGAGTTTGATGATGCCACCCCCTTTCCAGTCATCTATCTAATGAAGGAATGGTTTGATTACAAGTCGCAGCAGGTTCAAAAGCGGGACACCACATCAGACAAGGGCGGGACAATGCGGTTGGGAGCCTATCCTTGCTTGCTCAAGAAGGATTCCCTATCCTATAAGGCCTATGGAAAAAAGGAGATCTCAGAAAGGCATCGTCATAGGTATGAGTTTAATAATGCCTTCAAAGAAAAGCTGGAGCAGGCAGGCCTTATCATGAGCGGTATCTCTCCAGATGGTCAGCTGGTCGAAATCGTGGAAATTGCCGATCATCCTTGGTTTCTTGGATGTCAGTTCCACCCAGAGTTTAAATCCCGGCCCATGGACCCGCATCCACTATTTGTCTCATTCATTGAAGCAGCCCTTGCTTACAAAAAGCAAAGTGAAAAGAATTAAGCAAGTCACGCTCTTTTATTGAATCAGCAAAGCCCTCAACGTAACTCTTAATCCAAGATAGTCCCTCACCCCCCTACCCTTCTACTTGCGGAAGAGGTTCAGGAAGGCAGTACAATCATCAAATTATTGAGAAATTACTTACCAATGAACTACCCCGCGGCAAGCAGCGGGGTATCACAAGGAAATACCATTTATACCCCCTCACCCTAACCCCAATGCTGTTGACTTAAGGATCAATTCATGAACTTGATGCCCTTCAAAATCCCCCCGGCCCCCCTTTAGGAAAGGGGGGAGCCCTTGAAAGTCCCCCTTTGTCAAAGGGGGATTTAGGGGGATTTTTGTCGAACCGACCCCTTAAGTCAACAGCATTGACCCTAACCCTCTCCCACCAGTCATCGATCCTGAGGCCTCAGACCCGAAGGGGGGAGAGGGAACTATGCGGTAACCCCGCCGCAAGCAGCGGGGTATTGAAAAAAACCAATAAATGGCTCTGTATTGAGCTTCCTTCTATAGAATACATGGAGGCATGGAAGCTTCAGACTGATCTGGTGGCTGCAAGAAAAGACAAGATCATTGATACAAATGTGATCTTATTGTTGGAGCATCCCCCTGTCTTTACCCTTGGTCGCAGGGGTGGGCTGAACAACCTGACGGTGTCCGAGGATTCTCTGGATAAAGCAGGAATTCCGGTAATCCAGGTGGAGCGTGGCGGTAACATTACTTTTCATGAACCTGGCCAGCTCGTCATGTATCCCATCATTGACCTCAACCTCTCCGGGCTAAGAGTGGTCGAGTATGTTGAAAACCTCGAAGAAGTGATGATTCGGTCTGCTTTTGACTGGGGAATCAAGGCTGCAAGGAATCCCATCAACAGGGGGATATGGGTAGGCAACAATAAGCTCGGTAGCGTCGGCATAGCTATCCGCCGGGGAATTTGTTTCCATGGCATTGCATTTAACGTCAATTGCTCACTGAAGCCTTTTGGCTGGATAAACCCATGCGGTCTTCAGGATGTAGGGATAACATCGATGGAGCGTGAGGTTTCACATAAAGTATCCATGAATGAAGTACGTGATAGCGTAAAACGCCACGTCCAAGCAGTTTTTGGTGTTGAGCTTGTCATGACAAGCCTTTTGGAATTGCAGGAGGTTTTACAGAAGCCTTGTTCGGTTTGAATACTGAGCTTATGACGATTGAAGATCAGGAATCCAAAATGCATGTGCGAAAACCCCGCTGGTTGAAGCGGAGCCTTCCAACGGGGTCCACATATGAAAACGTGAGGGCCAGGCTAAAGAAAAGCAGGCTTCACACAGTATGCCAGGAAGCCAAATGTCCCAACATGTGGGAGTGTTTTTCCCAACAGACTGCAACCTTCCTGATTATGGGACCCTATTGCACGCGCAACTGTCGTTTCTGTGCGGTGGCACACGGTCCGATTGGCCCTCCCGATCTCGGTGAACCGGCCAGAGTGGCCGAGGCCGCGCAAAACATGCGATTGAGCTATGTAGTCATCACCTCTGTCACCCGGGACGATCTCCCTGACGGCGGAGCCGGTCTTTTTGGAAAAACAATAAGAGAAATCCGCGAGAAAATGCCGGATGCGCTTGTGGAAGTTTTGATACCCGATTTTCAGGGAAACACGGATGCGCTTCAGACGGTCGTGAAGGCTAATCCCGATGTCTTGAACCATAATCTTGAAACCGTCCAGCGTCTTTACCCTTCGGTTCGACCCCAGGCCTTCTATCGTCGCTCACTTGAACTGTTAGAGCGGGCCAAGGAGTACGATCCTGCCTTACCCACCAAGTCCGGTCTCATGCTCGGCTTAGGAGAATCTCGCGAAGAAGTTAAAAAAACGCTGCAGGACCTTCTTGACGCGGGTTGCAGCATCCTGACCCTTGGTCAATATCTTCAGCCCACAAGGGAACACTTACAAGTTGAACGTTTTATTCATCCTGAAGAATTTGATAAGTGGAAGGAGACCGCTCTTGAAATGGGCTTTTCTAAGGTTGCCAGTGGGCCGTTTGTCCGCAGTTCTTATCATGCAAAAGAGATCTATCAGGCACTGTAGTTATAATCTATATCTCGCCTATCTCGCGTTCTATCTCGTCAAAAATGTCCTCTATTTTATACAGAAGCTGATCGGCCTTTGCTAAGTGCCAGTCCGCAATACGCTCCTCTATATCCTCGTACAGCCCGTGAAGGGCCGACCTGTGCCGGAGCAAAAGCTCTCTGAAGGGGGGATCGCCTTCAAGTTGGTACAGAAGCTGGTCAAGTTTTGCTATGATTTCAAAGAGTGAAGGATCCCCCTCCACCCATGCCTCATCCAGATAGCTAAGGCGATGGGCCAGTCTTGGGTACGCCTTAATTAAACTCTTATTGTAATAAGGGCGAATACGGACCCTCAATTGCATGTGCTTGCTCATGATTTATCCTCACAGGTTTTCAGGCCTCACCGGCACAGCCAGACTCAGGTATTTCCCGTTTTCTTCAAACATCAATTTCTTGTCAACCATCATCCTCAAAAAGGGCACAATCCTGTCCTCAGCTAGCCCCGGGAAATGGGTAAGGATCCTTTTGAGCGAACGATGTTTCTGGCAGAAAAGATAGATCGCTCTTGATGTTCCTACAAGACGGTGCGTCAGTGGTTCGGCCTCAAACCGCTTGTGGCGTATGATTAAAAAATCCCGACCGTCCCGAAAACTGAGGATGGGCGCGCGAGAAGGACCCTTGTGGAGTTCAGCATACCCCTTTTTCCAGGCCCTTACTTTTTTCTTGACCGGTTGCCAGAGTTTTCTTTGAAGCCCAATGTCCCCACGATAGTTCTGGATCATGAATCGCATTGAGCGGAAAATATCCGGCGGGAATAGGGCCGCATAATTCGGATGGTTGAAGACCGCCTTGAGCCCAAAGGCTCGCGGATCTTGCCACACAGGGCTTCCAAGGCCAAGCCAGAAATGGACAAACCTCAGCGGACGGAATGGCAGGGCAAACTCTATGCTTCGCAAAGTCTCCTCCACATCCTGGTGGTCGCTGCCGGGAAAATGGAGTATCAGGTTCGAAACATTCCCAATGCCAAGGGCTTCGCAGTGTTTCATGATCTCCAGATTCTGGATAGCAGTGGTCCCTTTGTTCAGTTTTTTAAGCAAGCGGGTGCTCAACGCCTCAATACCAACCTGGACCTCGTTCATCCCCGCTGTCTGCATGGCCTCCAACACGCGTCTTGGTGTGGACGCCCTGATCTCGCCGAAAAAACGAAAATCCTTGTTCAGCCTGCCAAGTTTCTCAAAAATCTCTCTGGACGTTTTCAAGGGGAGCAGATTATCCATAAAGGCCACAGAGAGTGTCTTGTGCTTTGTGGTCAGGTGATCGATCTCGCTGACAACCTGCAATGGGCCCTTTGACCTGTAACCGTTCCACTGGAGGTTGAGATTGCAAAAGGCACACCCCGAGTATTTGCCTTCTCCACGTGGCCTGCGCCACCAGCAGCCCCGGGATATTTCGGCAGGAACAGTAGGAAAGAAGGCTTTTTGCGGGCTGAATGTCTTGAGCATGCGAAAGTAGTCATCGTAGTCAGGCGGCGGGCAGTTAGCCAATGTCTCCATTTGGCAAAATGAGACATTGGTTTTATCTCGTGCACTTCTACGCGTGACGACCCCTGGAATCTGCGGT
>JAIWEZ010000016.1:0-16578 GCA_048631945.1 Gammaproteobacteria bacterium
ATCCTCCCCAAGTACACGCCCGCGCGAACCGGAGAGCCTGTGCGGTCATCTGTACTCCAGGCGACGTTATACGGCTACGCTCACCGTGCTGTTGGTTTCCGACTGAGCCAGATCCACGCGGCGGTGTCGCACCGGTCGCGGTGCACGAGGAAGGCGGGGCCCTTGTTCTGATCGACAAATGCTCAGTCACGGGATCTCCTGGTGCAGGACTGCTGTCAGGGAGCAGTCCCACGCGCGCTCACTGGCGATGTGTTTCGCATCGCCGTCCTTACGGGATGTTTGGCGGCTTCCCGTTGGAGGAATGCACGTTCGATGCCATGGAGGTTGGCGGTACTTGGGGTGTGGTAGGGGGTGTGCGCGTGGGCAGTTAGGCTGTGTCGATGTGCTCGTGACTCGTCAGTCTGGGCTCAGGAGTCAGAATGCCTTGACGCGGGATGAGTTCCCGTGCTGCGTCTGCGCAGTACAACCTGTTTCGACGCAGCCTGATCGACGAGTGTCCAGTCCGTTGGACCGTGTCAATTCATTTGGACATCAAGTGCTGGACACTATTCTTCCTGCAAGTAGTTGTAGACCGTCTGATGACTGATTCCCAGTTCCCGGGCGGCCTGTCGCGGGCTTTCCAGACGGGCCACAGCGGCCTTGATGAACGCGCCCAGGGGCAGCTCCTTTGTCTATAACAGCATGCTCTACATCCCGGACACCGCAAACAACAGGGTGCTCGGGTTCCTGAACGTCTCGGTGGCAAAAAAACAGGAGGTTTGAATGGAAGAAGTCAAAAAAGTTAGGACTGTCTGTCGAAGCTGCCATGGGGGATGCGGTGTCATCGCCCATGTGAAGGGCGGCAAGGTCATAAAGGTGGAAGGCGATCCAGATTCGCCTATAAGCAATGGTTCCCTGTGTTCAAAAGGGCTGGCTATTACCCAACTGGCATACCATCCCGATAGGATCCTTTACCCCATGAAGAAAACCGGTAAGGGCTGGGAGAGGATCTCCTGGGACGAGGCATTGGATACGATCGCCGGGAAATTCAAGGAAGTAAAAGAACAATTCGGCGCTGAAGCCATCTTGATCGGGCAGGGGACCGGACGGGACTTCGAAAGCCATTTCTCCCGCTTCGGCAACATGCTGGGCACGCCGAATATGATTACGGCCGGGCATATGTGCTACCTTTCACGAATAGCCGCCGCCCTGACTACCTGTGGGAGGCATCCGGCAATTGACTATGGGAATAATCCCAAGTGCATTGTCATGTGGGGGTGCAATCCTCTGTGGACTAACCCGGACGAATACAAGGGTGTGAGTTTCTGGCGTGCCTATCAGAAAGGGGCCAAGCTGATTGTCATCGACCCGAGAAAGGGGTTTCTGGCTAAAAGGGCCGATCTATGGCTCCAGGTGCGCCCGGGCACGGATGCTGCCCTGGCCATGGGGTTTCATAACGTGATCATTGAAGAAGAACTCTATGACGCGGAGTTCGTCGCCCAGTATATTCACGGCTGGGATGCCTTTGTGGAAAGGGTGAGAAAGGACTATCCCTTGAACCGCGTTGAAGAGATCACCTGGGTCAAACAGGATCTTATCCGAAAAGCGGCCAGGTTGTATGCCACCACCAAGCCGGCCGGAATCCATTGGGGCGTACCCACCGAGCAGACCATCAATTGCACAGATTTTACCCGGGCTGCGGTGGGACTGATGGCGGCCACGGGAAACCTCGATGCACCCGGGGGCAATGTTTTCCACCAACCGCCAGGGACCCGATCCATTTCCGAATTCTCCTCCCACAGATCCTTGTCTAACGAGCAGAGATTAAAGCAACTCGGCGGTGAACAATACAAGCTCGCTGCCCGGATGACCATTGTGACGCCCAAATGTGCCTGGGATGCTATTCTAACCGGTGAACCCTATCCGTTAAAGGCGGGATACCTGGTGGGCACTAACCCGGTGGTATCACGAGCCAATGCCAAGGAAGTCTATAAGGCCTTGAGTAAATTGGATTTTCTGGCCGTTTCGGACTTCTTCCTGACACCGACCGCAGAACTGGCCGATATCTTTCTGCCTGCCGGTACCTGGCTCGAACAGAATCACGTGGCGGATAACTGGAAATTCCACGGTTACGTGCTGGCAAGACAGAAAGTGGTGGAGATCGGCGAGTGCTGGCAAGACCACAAGATCTTTATGGAACTGGGCAAGCGCATGGGGCAGCAATGGTGGAACACCGTGGAGGATGCCCTGGAATGGCTGCTGGAACCGACGGGTCTTACCTGGGAGGAATTCAAAAAGAAAGGCTACCTCCGTGGTGAGCCTAAGTTCTACAAATACAAGGAAAAAGGATTCTCAACTCCCACAAAGAAAGTGGAGCTATACTCCACCATTTTAGAAGGTTGGGGACGTGATCCCCTGCCAAAGTATACAGAAATACCTGAAAGCCCGGTCTCAAGGCCGGATCTGGCTGAGAAATTCCCATATATCCTGAATTCAGGATTCAGGACACCCACCTTTTTTCACTCTGCAAATCGGCAGATTCCATGGCTGAGGGAGATCAGGCCCGATCCCATTGTGGAGATTCACCCAAAGACTGCGATGAAGCACGACATCCAGGAAGGAGACTGGGTCTGGCTGGAATCGCCCAGGGGACGCGCAAAAGAGCGGGCAAAGCTGAACGACGGGATTGATCCCCGGGTGATTGTGGCCGAGCATGGCTGGTGGTACCCGGAGATCAAGAGTCCCGATCACGGCTGGGATATCTCCAATATCAACATGCTCACGGATAACTCCCATGAGTCCATGGATCCGGTCATGGGGGCAACCAGCCTGAGGGTCCTGTTGTGCAACATATCCCGCTGTGAAGATGAATAGGAGGAATGAGATGGAGAAGATTTCTTTGGTATTCACAAAGAAGAACTGTATGGGTTGTCATGCCTGTGAGGTCGCATGCAAGCAGGAGCACGGGCTGGGCGTGGGGCCGAGGTTGGTATATGTTATTGAGAAGTCCTCTGATTTTATCCCCGTATACTGCCACCATTGCGCAAAGGCCCCCTGTAAGGATGCCTGCCCGGTGGAGGCCATTTCAAGAAACGAGCAGGGGATTGTTTTGATTGACAATGATCTCTGTATTGGGTGCAAAGAATGCATCGAGGCATGTCCTTTTGGGGCCATGCAATTCGATGATAATCAAGAGATTGCCGTGAAGTGTGATCTCTGTGTTGAGAGGTTGGCGGATAACAAACAGCCTTCGTGCATGAGTGTATGCCCTACCGGGTGTATTCATTTCGGCGAAAAGAAAAACATTGCGGCAGTGTTTGAAAGAATGTCATAATCCTTTACTCTTCTCGATTTTCCCGGGAATTCCGTTTTTTATCCCGTCGTTAATGTAGAGGAAAGAAACATATTTTGAAAGCGGGACGCATTTGGCGAAACGATTAGGGATGAGCCAATGAGGTGTAGTATATGCTGTGAACAAGGGAGAAAAGGCAGCTAAAGAGAAGAATTACCATCTGGTCGTTTAACTTACTGATTTAACAGTGGATATCCCCATTCTCTCACGCATGTTGCTTTCATTTGTTTTCTCCTTTCTGTTAAATATTTGACGTTGTTTCAAAAACGGGTTGGGCGGAAAAATTGCCATTGGTTCTTTTCCTGTACCATCAGAACACTGTGGCCCCATTTCAATTTTTCACAGAAAGCCTTTGCATGGATGCCTCTACCCACTTCATAGTTAGCTCGGCATACTTCTTGTGTCTTTCCCCGTCAATTTCTTCAAGAAATTTCTCTTTTTGTGTTCTAATATTTTCCAAAAGACTCAGGTCTTTCCCCCCCCCTATTCTTCCCAACCCTCGACTCACTATTCTCAGAAGTTGCAGAAGGTTAGGGAAGAAGCGCTTGCTTTCTTTAAGCAGATAGATCTTTCCTTTCGGATCTCCGTATACCTGGGCTGCACTTCTTATCAAAGCGCGGGCCGTGTTTCCCCCTACTAGAGAGAGGAATATGTAAACTTCTCTTTCGAGAAAGAACATGTTGCGAAGATGCATCTGTTCTCCTTCAGTCCTGCCGGAATCAAGGGCTTGAGTAAGTTCTCTGTGAATCAATTTGACCTTTTCAAAAAACTTCTCGTGATTGCTGTCGATCAGCTTCGACGCGGCAGCCACCATTTTGGTATCCAGTCCTTTGCTGATCTTTAGAACCTCCTCTGGGGTGATTTCGATATATTTACGAAATCCTTTATCATGCTTGCTGGCGAATAAAGTGAGTAGCACAAGGGCACACTGGTCAGAAAAGGTAACCGTCGTGGGATCATCGAAAAAGTCCGAAAGCAGGGCACTAAGGATACTCTCAGATTCTTTCAAGTGGGTGACCAGTAGCTGGAGAGCATTCAGAAAGGCTATCCGATCCTCGCGTTGAAGCATCACCTTAAGGTACTGCCACAAAAACATGAAAACTTTCTTTCCATACTTGGCTATTTGAGTGATATTTCTTTCAAAGGTTACTCTGATAAAACAACCTTGATCGTCAAAGCAACTCTTAAATAAATCGATGAGCTCCTTTGCCTCATTTACAGAAATGCCAAAATCCTTTGCAATTATCTTGTAGTCATATGCGTCAAAGCTTATTCCTCGCTGTGCCATGTTTATCATTTTCTTTTTGATGGCTGATCGTGCCTTGAAAAAGCCTACCATCGGTTTCAGTTTTGAATGGATTCTTCCTACTGTCGTCTCTGTTTTTCCGGTTTTGGCTTTGATTACACCGTCATGGACCTCGAGGCTGTCATAGACATGATCAGAAACCTTATCTAGGCGACTTTCAACATTGTCAAGTACTTCGTCCATCACGGGCTGGCTCGTATCAGTCTTTTCAATGGATGTCAGGAGATTCGAGGCCAGCCGGAGGCGCTCCGCAAGATTTTGTGAATCGATCTGCTGAAAATCATCTCCGTATACACTCCCAATAACACGGGCCATCTCTTGAGGGGAGTTGCCGTACTCGCCTGCCACCAGCCGGGCAACCTGGGACTTTTGCTTTGAAACAAACTCCCCCTCATTGTCCACAATCAACCACTTGATGTTGTTTATCTCGATTGGAGGATGTACCAGTATCTCCCGAAGAGCTTTGATACCCAGGATGGCATTGTAGACGCTCTGAAACTGTTTGTCAGATGCCATATAATTCGGTCCACGCATCCAGGTGTCAACTTTTTTCACCAAGGTTTTCATTGTTTTTGGCTTTGCACCGTTAACTCCGGCAAGCAGGGTCAGGTTTAGGTCGGGTTGATCCCGCTCATCATGAATCAACGGAAAAGATTTTTCAGAGGAGGTCTTTTCGAACACCGCAGAAGAACCAGGTCTCGCAGCCTGACTGTAGTAAGGCAGGATGTGCAACGCAATCTGCAAAGTATCCAAATAGGCAGGGGACTCTTCGGGAATTTGCAAATAAAGGGAGCTAATTCCGTGGTCCGAAAAGACCTGAAAGGCCATAGTCAATCTTGTTTGAAGATCGGTCGGGGCGTCCTCAAGGCTCTTGACCATGGCAGCAGCAGTGGCTATATCGAAGAGGATGTTACCAAATAAAATGACGTAATCAATCCTTTCTGATGCCTTTGTGCCTGTCAGGAGCCCCCTATGACGTATGAGGATCTTTCCGTCGTGACCTGGTATCCGACCAAGCCCATGGAGAACCGCCAAGAGTTCATTAAGGAATACTTTCGTTGTCTTCGGATCTTTCATTAAATGGGCATCTTTGAGACATACACCTAAAAGGTGTGCGAGCTTCCCAAGGAGGTCGCGGCAGTCATTCAGCTCTTTTTCTTCCTTGCTCAAGGCCTGGTCGAGAGTCGTCAGTCCTCCAAACTCTACCCCTTCAAGCTGTTCGTAGAGCCTTTTCGCATCTTCATTCAAGACGAAGGTTTTTTCTTCCATCATCAGGGAGTTTTTCTCCTAGGTGTGTTCAACGCGCTGGTATGCCTTTTTCTCGTCACGCGCTCTCAGATAACCTGGTAAACCACCAAGCTACAAACTGAGGAGTAGGGGCCCTCTAAATCATATTACAAAACCGCTCTCCGCTCTGCCGGTTTCTAACTCTTGGATGGTAACCTATTTAAGGTATTTCTCAGTAGTCTCTATTAGTTTCGATAGATCAAAGGGCTTGCTCAAATAAGTTACAGAACCGGCCAATTTCTCCTTTACGTTATTGGCACCCCCTTCTTTGCCAGTCAATATGATGACGGGAATATCCATAAGTTCGGGATTATCCCGGATGATAGAGAGCACTTTGTAACCGTCTAGTTTAGGCAGGATGATATCCATGAGGATCAAGTCTGGCGTTGTCTTATCCAGTTGGTTCAAAGCCTCAAGGCCGTCGCCCGCTTCTATGACTTCGTTCCCTCTTCTGGCAAAGGCTATAGAAATAGCCTTTCGTATTGGAGGGCTGCTTTCCGCGAGAAGTATCTTCTTTTTCTCGGCTTTCACTGTTGTTGTTGGCGCAGGACCGGGCACCTTTTTTTTCACCACTGTCTCTTGAGCAAACATATCTTCACTGGAGGTGAGGAGATTTATTAACATGTGTAGTTGCTCTGCATAGAACTTCTTCTCCGGGAACATTTTGACGGTGTTGTTTAACTGATCGAGTCCTTTTTCCCAATTCCCAAGATTGAAATGGGCAATGCTAAGATAATAATGAGCAGAAGGATTGGTTTTCCTTGTGGCCACCTTCGTGTACATATCGATTGCCTGTTGGAGTGTTCCCCGATTTACAGCCTTCGTGCAAGCCAATAATTCTTCGTGAACAAAGAGATGTGCCCGGCAATATGGGCATTTAAAGGCCTTCATATTCGCAGGTGCCCAACAAAAGGGGCAACGCCGGATTTGTCCGCTTCTCAATGTTTTCTTCGCAAGTTCGACTTTATGGATCTCTTCCACAACTTCAGGATCGTTTGGGGCAATCTTCTCCGCATTGCTCAGAGACCGTTCTATGGATTTCATGTTGCCGCTAACGCGGGAATACCACAGCCAGCCCTTGTGGCTCTTTGGGTCCGCCTTCAAGAACGCAGCCAGCTTTTCCTGAGCTTTTTTGTAGTAGCGGCCTTCAGCCAGTGTGACAGCCTCATTGAATAACGAGTCATGACGGGGGGCGGCATCGGCCCTTTCATCTACAACCTTGGCGGCTTCCATTAGCATTTGCATGAGGGGGGCACGGATTGTCCTTCTATTGCTGGCTAATTCTTCAATCTTCATCTCCGTACCATCCCACCCGAGGATCTCGATGGCAGCACTGTCACCGGTCAACTCATTAGCTTCAGCATCGATCAACTGCCCATCTTTCAAATGCAAGTACCCGACCTTTCCTTTGGAAGTAATCTCGATCGTACAAGTTTTTTCTTCCATTTCAATTATTTGAAGGAAATTAGTCACAGTAAAGTCGCTGATGAGGCTTTTGGAACTCTTATCCAGCGCATGCTGTACCTTTTCGAGGAGCTCCAAAAGGATAAACGGCTTTTTGAGGTAATGCAAAACGCCGGCATGCTTCAGCTTGCTCTTGATTTCGGGGGAGTCGGAAGCTGTCACAACGATCACTGGAATGTCCCTGTGACCGCCCTTCTTCATGTAGGCCAAGAGTTCAAACCCATTTACGGCCTGTCCATCGATGTCCATCACAATCAGATCGACTCTGAATCTAGTTAGAACACCCAAAGCCTCCTTGGCGTTGGAAGCAGACTTGACAAGAAGGTCCTCGGTGGGTTTTGCTGTAAACGATCCAAAAGCTTTCAAACCCTCGATTACAAGACGGTGGAATTCCTTGTGTTCTTCGACTACCAGGATTGTTTTCATGTCAGCGCACCGCTTTAGATAAATCAGACATAATAGGATGTTTTTGCAACTAAGAATCCATAAAGAAACTAATATAATAGAATAACACTTTTTCTACGAAAATGAAAGGAAGAAGTTTTGGTAAAATTTGCTCTGTACCATTTTTTAGATCGCCTGCAAGTACTAAATTAGTGCCCGATCGAAAAGGACTACCCCAATTGAACTTAATTCCACGCTTTATTGAAGTAATTCAAAAACAGACGTCTTCAAAAGCCCTTTTCGGAACAAAATGCTGACCGGTCTCGTCTCGCCAGTATTTTATCTGAACGGATATATCAATAAATAGAATAAATAGCCTGGCCCTTTGCCATCAGACGATATTATGGGCGTCTGTACATCAAAAAGGCCTATTCAAGAATAAAGACCTCAACTATTGAAAAAAGGCACATCCGCTTTCACCTTGACAAAGAAAAAGCATGTTATTATCATGGCTTATGCCTCAATTGAGTCAAAGTCAATTGAGGAGGTGTATCGAGCATTGCTCAATTATGGTAAAATGGTTCAGCATTTTTTTCAGAGTGGATTCCGACCGTGAACAGACCATTATATTCTGTACTCATGAATTATCTTGCAAACATAAAGCGTGATAAACTTCTAATCGCAGGAATGTTGTGGCTGGGCCTTGTTACATTGGCTTATGGGGCTTCCTCGGAAGAACTAAAATCGAGGCTTGAACTGGCTCGGGAAAACCTTCGCATAAGCGAGGCGACTGAAGCGCATATCGCTTCCGAGTTAGAGAAGCTCAATAATTCTGAGAATGTTTCTCCCGAATTAATAAAGGATTATGAGACCTATCTTGGACGCGTACAGGAGATGGTCACAGAAAACCGCAGGATTGTTAAGGAGATGGAGGCGGCCTATGCCGGGCATGCACCCACTCGCCAACATTCCGGTTCCTCCACATCACCCGAGGCGGGTAAGGGGTTGGATACTGAGATTCCGGAAAAGGAAGAATTGGATGAGATGGCTTCCCTGGAGCGTGAGTTCGGTGATTCCCTGGCGTCTTTTGATGAAATGTTACTCAAGAAATGGGATGAAATTCTCGCAAGATCAACTGAAAAAATGAAGGACCTTTCCGAAGAGGTGGCTGCAGCGGGGCAGCAGGCGGGGCAAAAAGGCGAAGAGGCGGACACCTCTTCAGCCGAAACCACCGCTGAAGCCCAGGAAGAGACAGAGGACTCGAAGGAAGGTGAGATTCCTCCCGAGGAAGGTGTGGATGCCAAAAAAACAACCGCAGAAGGCCGGGAATCAGAGTCCAGAGGGGAGGGCAAAGTCCAAACCCCTACACAGAAGCAGCGGAGCCACTCAAGTGGGGATGATGATGACATTGTGGCCCGGCAGATTCGTGAGGCGGCTGAAAAAGAGACCGATCCGGAGCTTAAGGAAAAACTCTGGAAGGAGTATGAAGAATATAAGAAAGGAAGTAGTCAGTAAGTGGTTCACATGGAAAGACCTATCCAAACTGTTTTCCTGATCTGTGCACTTCTTTTTGTTCTCAATGGTTGCGCCACCCACCAGGCTCAAAAGGTTGTCCCTACTCCCATAATTCAAGCCCAGCAGGAGATTCCCGAAGAGGAGTTGCTCGACGTGGGAATCGCCGTCTTTGAAAGCGAGGAACTCACAGAGGAGAAGGCGAAGAAAGAGGGTACCCATCCGGATATCAGAAAAGCAGAGCGCCATTTCATTCCCTATCACCTGAAAAACACCTTACAGCAAAGCAGTCACTGGGGCGCGGTGCGGGTTATCCCGACCGAGACCCCCGAGGTGGATCTGCTGGTGAAAGGGGAGATTCTCGAGTCAAACGGGGAGCATTTGATCCTGAAAATAGATGTGATAGATGCGGCCGGCAGTACCTGGCTGCACAAAGCTTATAAAGCTGAAGCAACAGATAGCTTTTACTCTGGCAATGTGCCGGGGCAGAAAGATGCGTTTCAGGACCTTTACAACTCCATCGCAAATGACATGGCGGCCTTCAAAAAGAAGTTGGGCCGTGATGAGATACAGAAGATACGGACGATTTCAAAGTTGAAATTTGCTGCCGACTTTGCTCCCGATGCATTTGAGGGGTATCTGAGTAAAGATAAAAAAGACAGAATCAACGTCAATCGGCTTCCGGCAGACGATGATCCTATGATGGAGCGTCTGCTTCAAATACGGGACCGGGATCATATGTATGTGGACGTCTTGAATGAGTATTTTGAAGGGTTCTACAATGAGATGTGGGAACCCTACGAAGACTGGCGAAAGACAAATCTTATTGAACAGGTCGCCCTTCGTAAGATGAAACGGGATGCTTATGTTCGACAGGCCGCAGGGGCACTAATGATGGCGCTGGCATTAGGCCTTGCCATAGGAGATGTGGACAATACGTATGCCTTGCAGAACATTCTGGTATTTGGTGGTGGAATGGTGATGGTGGACGGGTTTAATATCTCCAAACAGGCAGAGATCCATCGCATGGCTATTCAGGAATTGAGCGAGTCATTTGGAAGCGAAATGAAACCGGTGGTCATGGAGTTTAAAGGCAAGGAATATGAATTGACCGGTTCGGCTGAGGAGCAATATAAGCACTGGCGGGAGTTGTTGCGGAAAATATATTACGAGGAGACCGGCTTTGAGCAACCTGATGACCTGGAAACAAGCCGTGATACGCTAACCCGGACAAGCCGGAAAAGTGCCTATTTATCCCGCTCGCAGCGGGGAAGTGAACTAAAGCCTGCCCTGGTGCGATACACTTGGAGTACTTGTAGGCTTTAAGAAAAACTCATAATTGGCCTTCTTTGACACTGACCTTTCAAAACCAGGTCTGGGCCAGGGTTTTAAGTGTCTAAAGTTAAGGAATCGCTTCGCTCCGTCTATTCACATAAAGTGGACAGAATTTCACAGATAAGAAACTCAATTTTCAAATCCCTCAATCTTTTAATTCTTAAGCAGGATACGCCGGAACCAAACATGGATAACATTGACATGATGGGTCTACAGAAAGGTTAAACTTTGCTTTCGCGTTTATCACTAATCCGGCTTGTGGGCGAGGTTGAAATCATTCCACCAGAAAAAGTGTCGGTAAAGGATGAAGGTCATAATCGCTCCAGCCCTCGATATCAGTATCCACTGAAAGCCTTTGCCATGATCTTTGCCCTGGTTGCGCTGCTTCTTGGCGGGGGCCTCTTATTTCACTACCTTTCTAAAAATCCGGTGCATATGGCGGAGGCTCCTGATGAGAACGCGGTGTTGGCACCGAAAAAGGCAAATGTGACCGGCGAATTACCAACGGGTGGGGTTGTACCGGAGCCGGTTCAAACGGCAGACCCCGAACAACTTGCCCTGGAAAAAGAGAGCGCTGAGCAGAAACTGGCGGATTTTCTCCATGCGAAAAAAGAGTTAGATGAGAAAGGGGGCAAGGAGTGGGGAGGAGACCTTTATGCCGGAATGATACAACTCGGGCAGGAGGCGGATGCATTATTCATAAATAAAGAGTATTCTTCCGCCTCAAACAAATATGAGGAAGCACTGACCAAAGCAAATGAACTTGCAAACCAGACCGATGATGTATTGGCCCGTCTCATGGAGGAAGGCCGTATTGCCCTAACCGAGGGGGATGCCGAGCGCGCGCAGCAGAATTTCAGCATGGCGTTGATGATTGACCCGGCGAACGAGTTCGCGCACCGAAACCTGGAAAGGGCGAAGAAAATCGAAGCTGTCTTTCAATTGATTGATTCTGCAAAGCGATATGAAAAAACAAACAATTTTTCTTTTGCGCTTACAGATTACCAGGAGGCCCTGGGATTGGACCCGGAATCGGACCAGGCCCGTAAGGGATTTAAGCGGGTTAAGGGGCTGATTGCCGGGGAGCAGTTTCAACAGTTCATGTCCACTGGTTTTGCGGCTCTCCATAAAAGCGAATACGAAGCTGCCCGGGCCGGGTTTCTGAAGGCGCAATCCTTCAAGCCGGATTCCCGCGAGGTTCAGGACGCCCTCGCCCAGGTGGATCAAGCGATTCGACTGGCCCGCATCGAAACTTTGCGAGAAAAAGCCCTGGCTGCGGAGCAGTCTGAAGATTGGCAACGGGCCCTGGAGTCCTATGTGGCAGTCCTTGAAATGGATGCCGCTATTCAGTTTGCTACCCGGGGAAAGGTGCGTTCTCTGGAACAGATCCGGATAACAAAACGCATCAATTTTTATCTAAAGAAGCCGGGTGTCCTGGAATCTGACCGGCATCTGGAAAATGCGCTTTTCCTGTTACAGGAAGCCTTAGAGACGGAGCCAAAGGGCCCCCGCCTGACCGCACAGGTGAAAAAATTTGATCAACTGGTCAGGGTGGCACAGACGCCGGTGAAAGTCACATTGGAGTCCGACAATCTCACAGAGGTGGCTGTCTATAAGGTGGGGAAAATGGGGCGGTTTTATACACGAGACCTGGACCTGCGACCTGGTACTTACACGGTGGTGGGTACGCGGAACGGGTATAAGGATGTAAGGCAAGAGATCGCTGTTAAGGCGGGCAAAAATCAAGTGCGCATTACCGTGAAATGCAGGGAAATGATTTGAAGGATTCTAACAAAACTGGGGACAACAATACTTCTGGTTCGGCCATTGAGATTGAACCTGTATCCTTTCATGCCGGCCGCCAGCAACCGAAACCAAAATCGCCGCTTAGGTTTCTGGTCTGGTTGATCCTGATAGTGATCTTCTCCGTGCTGTCCGTGTCCGCCTGGTTTGTTTATACTGCAGGGCAGGTGGTGGTCCGCATCGACCCGGAGCCGGATCGAATTACCATTAGCGGAGGTATTATAGCGCCAAGGTTGGGAGCCTATTATCTGCTGCGGCCTGGAGAATACACTTTGAGGGCCTTCAAACAGTGTTATCAACCGCTTGAACAGCGCGTTCAGGTGGCGGACGAAAGGAGTCAGACATTAAATTTCAGTATGGAAAAACTGCCGGGGCAGGTATCGCTTCGAGTCCATCAGGCAGGGAATTCATCTATCCTAATTGAGGGAGCACGGGTAAGAATTGATGGTGAAGAGGTGGGGATTGCGCCACTCCAGGGCGTGGAGATGAAGCCAGGCCGCCGACTTGTGGAGATTTTTTCCGGGAATTATCAGGACCTGAAGACCCACATGGAAATCGAGGGCTGCGGCGTATCGCAGTTCTTTGAGTTCGCCCTTGTACCGGGTTGGGCCGAAGTCACGATCGAATCTGTCCCCCCGGGCGCATATGTCAGTGTGGATGGAAATAAGGTGGGGGAGACCCCTCTAAAACTCCAGCTCCTTCCGGGAACCCATAACCTGGAAATTGGCGCTGATCGTTACAAAAGCTGGCGTACCGAGTTGGTGGTGAACGCGAATCAGCCACAGGTCCTGGACAATATTCGGTTGCTCCCGGCAGATGGAACCCTTGCGCTGTCTACTAAGCCTCCCGGAGCCAGTGTGACGGTTGGAGATAGATATGCGGGAAAAACGCCCCTGAAAATCCCCCTTTCTCCCAATACTGCACATCAGCTCCGTATATCCAAAGCGGGATATGAGAAAGTTGCCCGAAAAGTAAAGGTGTCTTCTGCTCAGGTGAAAGAGCTCACTGTGCAATTAGTGCCTATCAAGGGTGTTGTCTACCTCATTGTAGAGCCCGGGGATGCCGAACTTGTCCTGAATGGGAAATCCTGGGGACCAGTACGTCCTGAGTTGCACCTCACGGCGGTAGAGCACCGGTTGGAAATCAAGAAAGAGGGATACCAATCTTTTCTGACCAGGATCACCCCGCGGCCCGGATTTCCGCAGGAATTAAGAATTACCTTGAAAAAACGAGTGCCGGAGAAAATTCTCCCCGCTTCTATTATCAGAGCGGCAAACGGCTATAAACTCCATTTGATTCAACCCGGACCCTTTACCATGGGTGCCTCACGGCGGGAGCAGGGACGCAGGTCCAATGAGACCCTGCGGAAAGTGACCCTGCAAAGGCCTTTTTACATGGGGATAAGAGAGGTTACCAACAAAGAGTTCAGGGGATTTTTAGCCGAACATAACTCGGGATCTTTCAAACAGCTTAGCCTGAACCGGGATGAACTGCCCGTTGTCCAGGTGACCTGGGAGCAGGCCGCCCTGTTTTGCAACTGGTTAAGCGCGAAAGATGCTCTGCCCCCCTCCTACATCAAGCGGGGTGACAAAATGGTGGCTGTTGAACCCCTTGGGACGGGATATCGCCTGCCTACGGAAGCGGAATGGGAATACTGTGCCCGCTTCAATAACAACAAGACTTTTTTGAAATACCCATGGGGAAGCACATTCCCCCCTTTACCCAAATCAGGGAATTTTGCTGATATATCCGCCAAAGACGTGTTACCCAATTATCTGCAGACGTATAATGACGGATATCCGGGAACAGCTCCCCCGGGAGTATTTAAAGCCAATGTGTTGAGGCTCCATGATCTGGGGGGTAATGTGTCGGAATGGTGTCATGATTATTATTCCATCTATTCATATTCCGCCCACAAGGTATACCTGGATCCCCTGGGACCCAAGCTGGGAAAGCATCGAGTGGTCAAAGATTCCAGTTGGAAACAGGCAAGTATCAGTGCGCTGAGGCTGTCCTACCGGGATTATAGTAATGGCAAACGCCCGGACCTTGGCTTTCGGATTTGCCGTTACCTAAATCGTAATTAATCCACCGGTTATACCGGTGAGAAATGAAAAGGTTTTACCGTTTCAGGCGCTTTTTGAGTTATATTAAATCCGAAATCCGAAGCACGAAATACGAAACAAATTCGAAATTCAAATTTTTCAATGTTCAAAACGGGTACGAAGAAGCCAGTTATACATAGGCGATGTGAACACAAGGGTTTTGGTCATTGGGATTTTGGTCATTTGGTATTGTTTCGAATTTCGGATTTCGATATTCGTATTTTAAATTCACTATCGCTGACTATTTCAGTGGCCCCTTTTAGGGGCCTTCCTCATACCACCAGTTCTACTGGTGGTCGCTGATAGAAAAATAGGAGCACTAAACGCCCATGTTCGCTTATATTATCCGCCGTCTGTTTCTCATTGTGCCAACCCTTTTCGGCATCATGGTGGTTAATTTCCTTGTTATTCAGGCGGCTCCCGGAGGTCCTGTCGAGCAGATGATTGCTCGCATTAAAGGCACTGTATCAGAGGCCACCGCCCGCGTGAGTGGGGCCGATCAGGGTGATGTGAGCACTCGCGGAGGCAAACAGGGCCCCACCATGACAGGTGATATGTCCAGCAAGTACCGGGGGGCGCGAGGCCTGGACCCTGAAATCATCAAGGAAATCGAGCGTCAATTCGGCTTCGACAAACCGGCCTATAAACGCTTTTTTATGATGATTCGCACCTACCTGCTGTTCGATTTCGGCGATAGCTACTTCCGTGACCGGAGCGTCATGAGCCTGGTCATCGAAAAGATGCCGGTTTCTATTTCTTTGGGTCTCTGGACCACTTTCCTGGTCTACCTGATCTCCATCCCCCTGGGCATCAGAAAAGCTGTACGCGATGGCTCCCGGTTCGACGTATGGTCCAGCAGCCTGGTGGTCCTGGGCAACGCTATTCCCGGTTTCCTGTTCGCTATCCTCCTTATTGTGCTGTTTGCCGGTGGACGTTACTTCGACTGGTTCCCCCTGCGCGGCCTCGTGTCAGCGAACTGGGCCGAATTGAGCTGGTCAGCGCGTATCATCGACTACTTCTGGCACATCGCCCTGCCGGTCCTTTCTATGGTGATCGGAGGGTTTGCCGGGCTCACTATGCTTACCAAGAATTCTTTTCTCGAAGAGATCCACAAGCAGTACGTGGTCACCGCCCGCTCCAAAGGCATAACCGAACATCGGGTGTTGTATGGGCACATCTTTCGTAACGCCATGCTAATCGTGATCGCCGGCTTCCCGAGCGCCTTTGTGGGGGCCCTGTTTACCGGATCACTGCTCACCGAGATCATATTTTCCTTAGACGGGCTGGGCCTTCTGGGGTTCGAAGCGGCTGTGAACCGTGATTACCCGGTCATGTTCGGCACCCTTTATTTCTTCACCCTTCTGGGACTGCTGCTCAACCTGGTTGGCGACCTTACGTATCACATGGTCGACCCCCGGATCACTTTCGAAAGTCAGGAGGGCTGATCGGTGACCGAAAGATTCCCCGGTCTCAAAATCTCCCCTCTCACCCGGCGAAGGCTCATGAACTTCCGCTCCAACCGCCGGGGCTTCTGGTCCCTGTGGATCTTTTTGGGCCTGTTCACCATCACACTGTTTGCAGAGTTCGTTGCCAATGATAAACCCCTGCTCGTTCGCTACGACAGCAAGTTCTACTTTCCGATCTTCTATGAGTACCCCGAAACGGTGTTCGGCGGATTCCTTCCGACCGAGGCTGACTACCGTGATCCTGAGGTAGCTGAACTTATCCGGGCAAAGGGATGGATGGTTTTCACTATCGTTCCTTACAGCTATGACACCATTAACTACAACCTGCCTGTGCCGGCACCGGCGCCACCTTCGAGAGATAACTGGCTTGGCACCGACGATCAGGGCCGCGATGTGGTGGCCCGGCTGATTTACGGCTTTAGGATCTCAGTCTTATTCGGTCTGGTCCTGACGCTGCTCAGTTCCATTGTCGGGGTCACGGCCGGAGCTGTACAGGGTTATTTCGGCGGCTGGGTGGACCTTTTGTTCCAGCGTTTCATAGAGGTGTGGCAGGGTCTCCCGATCCTGTACCTCCTTATCATTCTG